>JAQTXT010000133.1 GCA_028688645.1 Rickettsiales bacterium | reverse complement strand
TACAAGTTTTGAAACCTCTTCAACTTCGTTATTAGGACATTCTAAAACCAACTCATCGTGTATTTGTAAAATCATTTTAGACTTTAAATTTTTTAGTTTTGCACTTAAATGAATCATAGCTATCTTTAAAATATCAGCTGCGGTTCCTTGAATTGGTGCGTTTATTGATAATCTTTCTAAATTACCTCTTAACATTGGCTTTGCATTAGCAAGATCAATGTTAATTTTTCTGCCAAACAGAGTTTTTGTAAAATTTTTTTTATTGGCAAAATCTTTTGCACTTTCAATATATTCTTTAACTTCTGGATAAGTTTCAAAATAGTTTTTTAGGTACTCTTTTGCCTTATCACTTGTAGAATTAATTCTCTTTGCCAAACCATAAGGTCCTGTTCCATAAATAATACTAAAATTAATTGCTTTAGCTATTCGTCGCATATCATGTGTCACACTAGCTTCAGGAACTTTAAAAACCTTACTTGCAGTAGTAGTATGAATATCCTTCCCAGCCAAGAAAAATTCTTTCAAATTCTTAACATTTTGATAATTTGCAATAATTCTTAGTTCTGCTTGTTTATAGTCTGCAGCAACCAATTTATAGCCATCTTTTGCAACAAATGCGGATCTAATTTTTCCACCAGCTTCTGTTTTTATTGGTATATTTTGTAGGTTTGGATTAGAAGAATTTAACCTACCAGTTATTACATCTGTATTTGAATATGTTGTATGAATTCTACTGTTTTTGTCAACCATTGTTGGCAGTACATCAGTATAAGTATTTTTCAACTTTGTATAATGTCTCCATAATAATATTTTTTCACATATATCACAGCCCTCATTAGCTAATTCTTCCAATATATCTATACCAGTTGAGTAATTTCCAGCTTTGGATTTTTTTCCACTAGCATAACCAAGTTTCTCAAATAAAATATGAGATAATTGTTTTGGAGAGCCTATATTAAAATCTTCACCAGCTATTTTATATATATCTTTTTCCAAATCACTACTATGATTTTCAAACTCTTTTGAAAGTTCTTTCAATTTTCTAATATCTATTTTTATACCTTCAATTTCCATATCGGCTAAAATTTTACTCATAGGTCTTTCGATATCTTCATAAATTGATGTTAAATTTTGATTTCCTATTTGTTGTTTTAATTTAATATATAAAGGATTAAATGCTTCAATAATAAAAAAAGATAATTCGAAAAGTTTATCTTTTATATCGATATTTTTCAATTTTTTTTCTAAATTTCTTAGAATTTCAATCTTTTCTTCTATTGATAACTTTTTATATTCCTGTTCTAAATACCATTCATTCTTATTTTTTAATTGATTCTCAATAATTGCAGAGAGTGAATTATCATATAAACCGTTATTACTAATATAATTCAAAACCTCTATATCTTCAAAATTGTTTATTGATATATCATGTTGATATAAAATTTTTATTTGTTTTTTTATATTAAAACCAATTTTTAATATTTTTTCATTTTCAAAAATATTTTTGAAATTATTAATTAGACTTTTAAATTCAAAACCATCATTTTTTGTTGAAAACAAATCACCGTTATCTTGAAAAATTTTTAAAAAATAAATCTTATTATCAATTGAGAAAGTTAAAGATAAAATAATATTATTAATAATAAAGATATTAAAATAAAATCTTTCTTTTATTTGTAAAAAGATATCTTGTAAATCGTCTATATTTTTTAAAATAATATTCTTTCCATCTTTGCTAGGGATTTCTCTGTCAAGAAACCTATTATTTCCTTCCCTGTGAATCTCCCTTTTTTCTCCTTTGTCAATAGCGTTGCTCTCTTCCCTCCTGTCAAGGGGGATAAGGGGGATTTTAGCTTCATTTATTTTTGAAACATTACTTTCAATATTAAAATTCAATTCCCTTTTAATATCCAGATTTTTAGATTTAGAAATTTTGTTTAAATTACAATCAGGAGCTTTTGAACTCCCCTCACCCTCCTTGACAGGAGGGAAGAGAGCAGACTCTTTAGTATTGCTCTCAGTAGAAGTTAAAGAAACAAAATCTTCTTTAATAGGAGAGGATAAAAAGGAATCACTGCAAGACAAAAGATCAGTTTTTCCAATAGAATTATCAGAATTAATAACTTTAGCAGAAGGAAAAAAAGTGTTAATATCAGTCTTATTATTTATTTCCCTCTCATTTTTATTTGTATCTTTCCAATCATCACTTATTTTTTCTGTTTTATCAAACAAGCCGCATTCACAACCAACACAATTAAAAGCTTGTTCTAAGCCTTTAACCATTGAATAAAATTCTTGTTTTTTTAAAAATGTTAATAAGGTTTGTGGATCATATTGTTTAAACTCTAAATCATTTAAAGAGGAATCCATTTCAATATTTTCATCAAGTGTAATTAACCTTTTTGATAATAAAGCATTATCTTTATTATCAGTTAAGACTTCCCTTCTTTTATTTTGTTTTATTTCATCTAAATGCTCTAAAAGATTTTCAACCGTACTATACTTTTCAATCAACTCGGCAGCTGTTTTAGGTCCAATACTTGGAACACCAGGTACATTATCGGAACTATCTCCAGTTAAACTCAAAACATCAAGTACTTGTTTTGGTTCAACTCCCCATTTATCTTTAACTTTAGTCTTATCTATAAATTCATTTTTCATTCCGTCAAACATTAAAACTTTGTCGTCAACTAACTGCATCAAATCTTTATCAGATGAAACAATAATAACATCAAAACCGTCTTTTTCAGCTTTTTTAGCAAAAGTTGCAATAATATCATCTGCCTCATAGCCAATTTTTTCTAATGATACAATATTTAATGTTTTAACTAATTCTCTTATAAGTGGAAATTGAGGCTTTAATTCTGGCGGACAAGGTGGTCTATTCGCTTTATATTGTTCATAAATTTCATTTCTAAAAGTCTTCTTTCCAGTATCAAAAGCAACAGCTATATGTGTATATTCAATTTCTGTAATAATTTTAATTAACATTCTTGCAAAACCATATAAACCATTTACTGGAGTTCCATCACTTCTAGTTAAACCCTTAATCGCAAAAAATGCTCTAAATAAAAAGCTATAACCATCAATTAAAATTAATTTTTTCATAGAATAAAAAACATTAACTAACTTTAGTTTAATTTTTATTTTAAAATTGTCTACCAAAAATAAAATGCTTCATTTTAACTAAAAAACAAAGCATTTTAAACTAAACAGGAATTATATAATTATTGATGATTTTTTGGCATCATAATTGCAGCAGTAATAGCTGAAGCTCCAACTAAAAGATATACTATCCTAGATAGTATACTCATTTGTCCAAATAATGAGGCAACTAAATCAAAATTGAAAAGTCCAACCAATCCCCAGTTAAGACCGCCAACAATTAACAAAATTAAAGAAATAAGGAAAATTTTTGAAGTATACATACAAAAAATGGTTATTAATAAATCTACCAATAGTAGTAGTTCTACTCTAAACTCAACTTTTATTTTGTCAATATATTTTATGAAAATAATTGTTTATTATAAAAAACAATATATTATATGTGCTATAAGAAACAGTTTATACTGACATTTTAATAATTGGGAGTTATTAATGGAAAAAGTAAAAGATAAAAGAAAAATATTTATAACAGCTGGAGAAGCTTCTGGAGATTTATTAGGTGGGAAAATAATAAATGCTTTAAAAAGTAATGCTAAAAATATGAATATTGAGTTCATCGGTATTGGTAGTGAAAAAATGAAAAATGAGGGTCTTGAATCAATATTTCCAATGAAAGAATTGTCTGTTATGGGATTTTGTGAAGTTTTACCAAAAATTTTCAAACTTTTAAAAAGAATAAATCAAACTGTGGATAAAATATTGGAACAAAAACCTGATCTCATTTTAACAATTGATTCTCCTAGTTTTTCATTTAGAGTTATGGAAAAATTAAAATCAAAAGATAAAAAATTTTTTGATAGTGTAAAAAAAGTTCATTTAATAGCTCCTAGTATTTGGGCATATAAAGAAAAAAGAGCAAAAAAAATGGCTAAACTTTATAATTTATTACTATGTATTTTACCATTTGAACCGCCATATTTTGAAAAATATGGATTAAAAACTGAATTTATTGGTCATCCAATTTTTGATAATGCTGAAAAATATAAATTTAAATATAGCAGAAATGATTTAATAAAAAGTTATAATATTTCTCCTGAAGAT
>JAQTXT010000132.1 GCA_028688645.1 Rickettsiales bacterium | reverse complement strand
GCGGCGTTGTCATACTGTCTCATTGAATAGCATCCGGCGATGTAGTAAATGAGAGCTGGAGCCCAGGTCAATCTGATCCATTTTTTGTAGAAGTGATTAACAAACCATCTCTCAACAAAGTACTTTTTGAATCCTCCATACATGAAGTGGAAGTTGAAATATTGAGTTGATGGAGATCTTGAATGGACAATGCAGCCCTAATTTTTAATTTATATTTTACTCTTTCATAATCAATTTTATCATGATATTAGACTGCTCTGTTCTTTTGACCAGTAATCATTCTTTCTTGGTGTCTGGTGTAATGTCTCAGACCTCCTCTGAAAATTTGAGTTTATGTGCTCTTGAAGTCGCTTTATATTATAACGAAAATACGTGACGTAATGTAAACCACCGCCTTTAATGTTTTTAAGTTCGTGAGGCATTCAATAAACTTGATTAATATTTTATAAAAAACTAAAATCTTACCCATCAAAATATTATTTATTCATCTTTAATACAACTTTCTTTACTCAAATTGAAACTAAAACTGAAGAATCTCGCTTTTTTGATAAAATTGAAGAAAATGTGCAAATGATTGAGGCTTTTAAGGTTTAAAAGAAGGTTTATTTTTAGTATGTGATATTTGATGAAAAGAGCAATTAATTTAAAAGTAAAATTCGAGATAAATTGAAGATAAGTAAAAATTTATTCGATGTTTTAAAATAATAAATATTATTTTTTTAATATAATAACCATAAATGATCGGAGAAACCAAACAAACTTTCTTCACAGTCAAGGACTTGCCAGCTGACGAGTTCATCAAGGTCTTCGGCCAACACTTGAAAAAGAATAACCTCATCGAAAGACCAGCTTGGGTTGACAGAGTTAAACTTTCTACCAGTACCTTTTCCATCTTATTCAGGAAACGAACTCGCCCCAGTTGATGAAGACTGGATCTACTTCAAAGTTGCTTCCCTTGCCAGAAAAATCTACACCAGACCAAGAGCTGGAGTTAGACTTCTCTCTCACCTTTACGGTGGTCTTTACAGAGGTAAAGTCAGATCAGAAAGACATCAACAAGCCGGTACCAAGGTTATCAGATGGGGACTCCAACAATTGGAAAAACAAAAAATCATCAAGAAAGACAAGAAAGGAGACTCACTTAAAATCAACTCCAGAATCGTCACCGATTAAGGAAGAGGAACTCTTAACAGAATCGTCACTGAACACATTAAATCCAAGCAAGCATGATTTGTACAAAATCTAAACTCTTGATTTGTATTTTATTTACCACTTGAGAATTTGCTCAATTTCAATACTTTTATGTATTTTTACATTGATTTTCATCAATTCTTTTCTTTCTTCTTTTTCTTTTTTATGTATAGTCTTATATATTTGTAGCTATACTAAAAAATATTTTTTTACAGATAGCCTTGGGCGAAATGAACGACGTTTCATAAAGAGAGAGTTTCAGGTTTTTAAAAAATTAAATTATTGAAAAAATCATGGAATGATTTTTCAATTTATTGTTCGTTGATTTATAAACTTTTATATATTGATCTACAATCATGTAAAATTATTAAAAAAATTATGAAATAAAAATATTTACAAATAAGTATTTCTTCAGAGTAGTAAATATTAAAAAAATAAATCATTGAGGCTGAGTCTCATTAGAGTTTTTTTCAGAGCCTGTAGAATCTTGTGGATTAGGAGTTGGATTAAGCGGTATATTAGGGGTAATTTTATCTTTTTACTTGACTTATAAATATTATTGACAGTCAATTTAATATTCCTCCACGGCCATTTGATAAATAATATAAACAAATCGGCCATTCACGACATACTCAGAGCGAAGATCTCTTACTATATTGAACAGCTTCAAATGAGATGCTATTTTGTTATCTGAAGGCAGTTTGAACTTTTAGAGTAGTAATTTCAAGTTACGAATAAACTCTTATTGACTCATGTCTTTTAGTTCTCGCTTTATTGTCTTTAAACTTGCCACCATTGTCTGAGTTTCTGTCTCGAATAAAACTAATTTATCATAAAAAGTACTTTTTGTGAACTCGCTTATTACAGTGCTCAATGATTTCTCTTGTCGAGACTTCAAAATCTACAACAATTTTTCATATTCCTACTCATCATACAATTTTATGACACTTATAAATCGTCTCAAAGTCATTTGCCTTACTCCAACTAATTATTTTACTAAAGCCTTTAAAATTTCCTTGTCATAAATTTTATGTCCTGATATTGTTGTCATAAGCAATTAAAATTTATTTTATACAATATCCATCAATCTTTTACATGTCTACATGTGATCATATTTAAGCTGTCTTACTCTCAATCTATCTTTCATTCCAGGTTATTTTCTCAAATGAGACCAAGTCTCTTCATCTGAAGACACCAACATAATATTGGCCCCATTTTCCTCAATCAATTTTAAAAATCTGACAACTTCAGACAACATATTCATTTGCTATATTTTATTGAGATCATCCATAAGGATCAAAGGGACGCTTTTTCTGAAGCTTTGAATTAAGAAAGGTTGAAGAAAGTATACCATATACAAGTGCCCAAATATTACGCCACTTAAACCAAGCATTCCGTAGATGGCATCCCAGTTACTAAAATATACTCCCGCTTCGCCTGCTAAAAAACCAAAATTAAGCATCACATACTTCAACCAAAATCTTTCCGGATTCTTATTTATTCGACTTATTCTTTTTACTGCCCGAATTATTTCTGATATTATTGCTGTCCCATCTTCACCAAAACTTATCTGTTCGGCCACATCATTCTAAAAGTTAGTATCTTTTCCGACTGTCTTAAAAGATAAATACAAAGCTGGCCGAATCAATGATTATTTTGTTACTAAATTTTGAAAATGATATGATTTTCCTATGCCTGGCTCTCCTGAATAACAAAAAAAATTGCTCGCCACTGACTTTAATTGTGGCTCTTCATACTGAGTCATTATCGGTAATCCTGATATTTTTTTTAAACTTAAGAAGTGACGAATGAACTTTAATCTTCTTAATGCGATTCCTATTTTGTTATACTTACCAGTATTCCAGCTGAGAAAAGCTGTAATTGTCGCGCCAATAAGACCACCTCGTATGGTCATGGTTTGAGCTTGTAAGAATGATTTTTAAGGTTCTTTCTTTTTTTCAGTGCGCTCCATGATTATAAACTTAGGAACCTAAATATAAAATAGAGTTTTTAAACTGAATCTATTTTTAACTTTATTTGATTTATACTATATTTTCAAAATAATTTTAGTTAGTAAATCTTCTAATCGAATTAATTTTGGCTTTCAAAAAAGAAGGTCCTGTTGATGATTATTAAATGTTTTATTAAATACTCTAAGTATGCTACCTTAAGCAGTTTTAAAGAAAATTAAAATTCTTTAATTTTGATTTTCTGTGAAAATCTTATTAAATTTATTAACTAAGTAATAAAAAAAAATTTCTGTCGAAATTCTTTAAACTTCATTAGTTTGTTTAAAAAAATATAAAATGAGTGTAGGACGTCGTTCAATGGCTGATAAAATTTATCAATAAAGACCTTCAGTTCAAAGATCTCTTTTAATTTCAAATCCTTAAGAAAGAAAATTAAATTATCCAAGAAAAGGTGATACTTCCTTTGATCCAAGTTAATACGGAAAAAAACACTTGTCTCCAAAACACACCGCAATACATTCAATTATTTTCAACGACAATTTTAATGAGCTAATGAAAGAAAAAGATGAAATCGTAAAAAAGCTTTATCATAATAAAAAATCTTTTTAAAGATATCAGCAAAATGATAATCAACCCGATATTTCAAATATTCATGATTCCATTGATGACTACCTCCAAAAATAACAAATTTCTATAAAAGATTCTAATATTTTGCAGAAATCAAAAAGTTTTAGAAATGAGTCGAACATTCAAAATGTATAAAAAATAAGAAAAGGCCATTTATACAGACATAGCAGCATCAATTAAGTACTTAGGCCGTTTGAGAAAACTTCTCTAAAAAATTAAAGTTATCTTCATTAAGACCTCTAGTCATCAAGATTACTTAATAATTCAAGCATAATATCTTTAAGATAATTAAATAAATCTGAACTACAAAGAAATTAATTTGCAGATCGAAACAAAGATTTTCCAAGATACATTAATCCCAATAATCTCAATTCTATTTTTTGAAATAATCAACGAAAATAAACTCAAAAAAAATCAACATAACTAGAACCTTCATCCGCATCAA
>JAQTXT010000131.1 GCA_028688645.1 Rickettsiales bacterium | reverse complement strand
TTAGATACCATAAAATTATAATAATGGCAGATGCCGATGTCGATGGTTCGCATATTAGAACACTATATTTAACATTCTTTTATAGACATATGCCAGAGATTATTACAAATGGTTATTTATATATCGCACAACCTCCTTTGTATAAAATGAAAAAAGGACAGGGTGAAACATATATTAAAAATGAAACTTTGTACACAGAATATATAATTACAAATGCTTGTAATGACTCTATATTTAAAAACAATCATGGATTAGCAAAAACAGGAAAAGATTTGATTGATTATGCTAAAAAAATTATGTTATTCAATAATTTATTAAAGAGTATTTCAAGAAGTTTACCTTTTGATATAGCTGAAAGTTTAGCTATATGTGGTGGATTCAATAAAGAAATATTTACAAATCCGGAATTCATGAAAAGTTTAGCTGAAAAATTGATTCCTCAATTAAACCAATATGAGAAAGATGAAGATACAACTTGGTCTTATGAAATTACTTTTGACGGTAGCTTAATAATCAAAAAAGAATATAAAGCTGTTATCACGAAATTCACAATAAAAGATGAAATTTTAGCAATGCCTGAAGTTATAGAATTAAACAAAATTAGAAAAGAAATATTAGAAAATTTTGGTGAATGTGTTGATTTTATAAAAAAAGAAGATTCTTATAAAGCTAACAGACCATCTGAACTTGCAAAAATTATAAATGACGCAGGTTTAAAAGGTATTACAATTCAAAGATTTAAAGGACTTGGTGAAATGAATCCTGATCAGTTATGGGAAACGACATTAAATCCCGAACATAGAACATTATTAAAAGTTACAATTGACGATGCCGCAGCAGCTGACGAAACATTCGCCACTTTGATGGGTAATGTTGTTGAACCAAGACGAGATTTTATTCAAGAAAATGCTTTGAATGTGGTTAATTTGGATATTTAATTGCTGTGATAAGAAAATTTAAAACCGACATTCTTGTTAGAAATAATAGAATTAAAATGATGGAAGAACACGGGGTAATTGTTAATTACTCCATTCTTTCAGATGAAGAATATATAAAAGGGTTAAAGAAAAAAATTATAGAAGAAGCCAACGAGGTTGCTACTGCTCCAAATTTAGAAGAATTGATGGGTGAAATAGGCGATCTACTTGAAGTTATAGAACATATAGTTGATGTTCATAAATTAGACAAAGAAAAAATCCAAGAATACAAAAAAATAAAACAAGAAAAGGTGGGAAAGTTTGATAAAAAATTCAAAACTCATTGGGTTGAGATAGATGATACAAATAATCCAACTGATTATTATAAGAGTGCAGCTTATTATTTAGCTAATCCTAACAAATATCCAGAAATAAAATAAAAGAAAAAATTATGTCAAATAGTAAATTATTTTTAAAAGATAAACCAACTATTCAAGATTTTCAAAAATATGTTGAAGAATTAAAAATAGAGAGAGGTTTTTCAACTGAAGATAAACCTTTTGAATGTATGCTTATGGCTGAAGAAATCGGTGAGCTTTTTTCTGCAATCAGAAAAAATATGAAAGGTGGTAGTGTTGGAAGTGGTTCAGTAATTGGAAATGTAAAACATGAATTAGCAGATGTATTCATATACTTATGTTCCATTGCAAATCAGCATGATATTGATTTAGAAGAAGCTTTTAGAGAAAAGGAAGAAATCAACAAACAGAGAACTTGGAAAAAAATATAAAAATAAAATATTTAGCAAAAAAATTAATGGAAAATGTAAAATTTATAATAATATTTATTGTCACGGTTTTACATTTATATTTTATGTATGAAATATCTGAGAGTTTTAAATAGCAGATTGATTATAACAATGAATTATCAGATATCTCTAATAATATTAAAATTTATCAGAGCACATTTATAGCATAGATAATAAATTATTTGAAATAAGAAATGCAATTTATAATATAAATTAATAAAAATATATTTGATGTGCTAAAACTAAAAGAAGAATCAGTTATTTCCAAAATAGAAATAATTATCAATGATGGAAAAACCTATAATACTACATTCCGTAATCTTAATAAGTATAATTAACTTTTTTTAGTTGTTCTTTTTGTTGTTTTACTTGTTATTTTTTCAGCTTTAACACCATTTTCTTCACCTTGTTTTTCTGCTTTAGCTTTTTTACTCTTTTTTCCTTCTTCAATTATCATAACCGCACTTGGCAATTCAAGAGTTAAAATATCATCATGCTTAACAGAATAAAACACTTTATTATATAACAAATAAGGTCCGAAAGGTCCAATATTAGCTTTAATTTCACCACCATCATTCGGATGCTTTCCAATTAATCTTGGTAATGAGAGCAAACCTTTAGCTTGTTCTAATGGCATATTTTGAGGATCTTTATTTGTTTTAGGAATGCCAATTCTTTTTGGTTTTTTAGTTTTATCTGTGCTATCTTCACCTTTTTGAATATAAAAACCGTAAGGACCTTTTTTAATATAAATATTTTGCCCATCGTCCACACCAAGTAATTTATTTTCAAATTTTTCACCGTTTTCAACTGGTTCATCACCCGCAATAGTTAAACTTGCTATATTTTTGATATATCTACATTCTGGATAATTACCACAGCCGATAAATGCACCAAATTTTCCCATTTTCAAAGTTAATTTACCTTTTTTACATTCAGGACAAATATCTTGTAATTTTCCATTCTTATCATATCCAAAAATATGATCTTTCATTTGTTCCATCAAACTACCAATTACTTCACTTGTTGGTATTGTCATAGCAGAATTAATATCAGCATAAAATGGTTTCCAGAACTCTTTCAAAAAAGAGATCCAATTTTCTTTTCCATTAGAAATTTCATCAAGTTCATCTTCAAGCTTTGCTGTATAATCATATTCAACATATTTTGAAAAATATTTTTTCAAAAATGCCACAACGATTCGTCCCCTTTCCTCTGGAATAAACTTTTTCTTCTCAAGTTTTACATATTCTCTTTCTTGAATAACTGACAGTATTGAAGCATAAGTTGACGGCCTACCAATACCCAATTCTTCCATTTTCTTCACAAGACTTGCTTCAGAATATCTTGCAGGTGGTTCAGTAAAATGTTGCAAGGACTTAATTTCTTTCAAATTCAAATATTGTCCTTCATTTACATTTGGCAATATTTTTTCGCTATCTTCTTCAGCTTTTTCTTCATCTTCTTCTTTATTTACATTATATAAAACATAAAAACCATCAAACTTAATTACACTACCAGTCGCCCTCAAAATACCATAAGCACTTTCCGTTTCAACATTTATCGCAACTTGATCAAAAATCACAGCTTCCATCTGACTTGCAATCAATCTTTTCCAGATTAAATCATATAATTTAAACTCTTCATTGGTTAAATACTCTTTAATACTCATAGGACTACAAGCAGGATCTGTTGGTCTAATTGCTTCATGCGCTTCTTGAGCATTCTTAATTTTACTTTGATAAATTATAGGTTTCGCAGGCAAATATTTTTCACCATATTCTTTTTGAACATAATTTCTAGCTTGATTTATAGCCGATGGATCAGTGTAAACACCATCAGTTCTCATATAAGTAATCAAACCATGTGTTCCACTTCCAATATCTTTACCTTCATAAAGTTTTTGTGCCACCATCATCGTTTGCTTAGCAGAAAAACCAAGTTTCTTACTAGCTTCCTGCTGTAATGTAGAAGTCGTAAATGGAGCATAAGGATTTTTCTTTGTCTGCTTTCTTTCCACATTCAAAACCTTATACTTCTTTTCTTCAAGAATACCTTGAATTTCTTTTGCTTGTTTTTCATTATTTATCGCAAACTTATCAAGCTTCTTTCCATCAACATGAGTCAAACCAGCAACCAATTTCTCTTTCTTATCTGTCATCAAATCAGCATCAATCGTCCAATATTCTTGATTTTTAAACTTCTCAATCTCTTCTTCCCTTTCACATACAAGTCTCAAAGCAACAGATTGAACTCTACCAGCAGACTTGCTACCTGGCAACTTTCTCCACAAAACCGGAGACAAAGTAAAACCCACCAAATAATCAAGTGCCACCCTCGCCTGCTGTGCATTAACCAAATCCATATCAATCTGTCTTGGATTTTTTATAGCTTCCTCAACAGTCGCCTTCGTAATAGCATTAAATACAACTCTTTCAATTGGAGTGCCTTCTTTTATAGCTTTTTTCTGTTTCAAAACTTCCAACACATGCCACGCAATAGCTTCTCCCTCTCTATCAGGATCGGGCGCAAGCAACAATTTATCACAAGACT
>JAQTXT010000130.1 GCA_028688645.1 Rickettsiales bacterium | reverse complement strand
CGAAGGGCAAACGCTTCGAGAAGTAAAAAAGTGGAAAGAACCAAAAAAAATTTATAATGAATCAAATTAAATTACCAAATTAAAAACTTCATAGATTCTAATAAAACGACTCTAATTCATTGATATGACCAATAATAAAGACTAGATTCTACTTATTGCCATCTTAGAAAAAATGAGCATTTTTTGGTCATGCAAAGTACTAAAAACAAGTAGAATCAATTTTATGATTGTATTTTTAAAGTTTACAGATAAAATGTATTTTCCATTTTTTGAAAAATTAAGAGAAATGTTGGATTAAAGACATGAGGAAATCCTTGATTTTTTGATTTATTTTTACCATATCTTTTTACTTTATATAAATTCTCTTTTTTAAATATGCTGAGTGAAGAGCTAGAAAAACAGAAGGCAAATGTTTAAAAAATTTCGACATTAAAAGTCGTAGATGGTAGATACCAAATAAAAGATAAATTATTAGGCACTGGTAGCTTCGCATCAACATACGTTTGCATAGACACAAAAACAGGTAATGTAATAGCATGCAAAATGGTTTCAAAAAAGAATTTGATATAGAAAATAAATAATAGCAAAAACAAAAGCTTGACCAAGGAATATTTTATTCATTCTTTAAAAACTTAAGTAAAAACTTGGAAGTCTATTCACCATAAAAATATTGTTGAGTTTATTGATTTTTCAGAAACTCCCAACAACATTTATTTCTTCCTATAATATTGCTCTGGTGGGTAATCAATTTTTTAAATTTAGAAATCTGGAAACTATTTTGAGACAAAAAGGTGCTTTTACCTAAAAAAAAGCCATTCCTTTCATTATTCAGCTCATTAATGGATGTGAATACCTTTACAAATAAAATATTTATCATAGAGATCTAAAAACTTAAAATATTCTAATTCATTAAGGTAAAAATAAATTAAAATTCAGGACAATTCAAACTTTCAGACTTTGGATTTGCAAAAGTAGTCGAAAAATAAGAAACAAAAAATAAGCCGACTTATCAGACAAGTGTTGGAACTCCCATTTACATGTCACCTCAAGTAATTTTAGGAGAGCCTTACACAATTAAGTGCGATGTATGGAGTTTAGGAGTTGTCCTTTATAAAATGCTTTACAACATTTACCCTTGGTAAAAGACTGACAACTTGATATCCTTGACAAAAAGAATGCAATAAAAGATTAATTTTCCTCCAAATATTAAAGTTTCAGAATGGGTCAAAGACATGATAAAAGGAATGTTAACAGTCGATGAGTCAAAAAGATTATGGATTTATGAGGTTAAAAAAATTATTTAAACTCATACTGGTTCAATGGATTTGGAGTGAAATGGAAAATTTATGATTATTTTCAAATTTAATTACCTGTATTTGGTATTTTAATGAATCTAATTTGGAGATGAATTTCTTGATGATGAAACTTTACTTCAAAGCATTAATGAATATAATTTTGACTCTACTTAAAGAAAATTTTAAGAATTAATTTAACAAGATGATTGATTTATTGATGGTATTAAAGTTATGAATCATCAATCAGAGAAGAAAGTGACGAATCCGTTTCCAACAGTGGAGAGCATTTCATAGAATTATTATTGAGTGTTGAATCTTTGATATTGTCCGAGAGTAGTGTTGTAATTTCTGACGTGTTTCCAAATCTTTTGATCGAATCTGTGTCTCAATGGGGGAATGGCAACAATGGTTACAAAAGTACCAGCGAGGATGTAAGAGATCTTGATCACTATTTTAAGAACAATAATTACTTTCTTTCTGCTTATGGCAACTAAATATTATATTTTATCACATCAATATCGAATCAAACCTTTTTTTTTATTTATAATAGCTAACATTCAAGAAAAATCTTTTTCAAAAAATAAATAAATTGAAGGTCATGCTATATAAAAATTGATGATAGTTCATTTAATAAAGAATCAGTTTTGTCCCCATCTGCTTAAAATCTTTCCAACAATTTGGTTGTTTCTCAATGAACCATCAATCTTGGGTTGATTGCCCAAATATTCGTCTCTGACTCTGGCATCACTTGATCTAATTTGTGAAAGTTGATCTTCACTCAATGAAACGATTTTGCTTTGTTCTTATGGAGAAATTTTGTTGAACTTCTCAACAGTTACATTAATAGTTTCCAAAACGTATGGGAGAATTGGGTCTTTTTCGAATGACATTCTTCCGTTGGCAATACCTTCCAAAGCGATATCAAAGAAAGAATCTTCAATTTTTTGTTTGTTGTTTTCATAAGCAATGTCAACAGACTTAAGAGTTTGACTCATAACATCAGAGATGATTTTGCTTTGATTGTGTCTTTACAATTACTCTGCTTGTTTCAAAATAGCATCAGCTCTTTCGTAAATGTGATTTTTAAGTGCGACTTGTTCATTGATCATAAACTAAAAAATGACAAAATATTTACACTAAGAAGAGCATTGTTTCTGACTGAAATGTAATCATTATGGACTGTTTTATATTCGATTTGAGATTTAGCTAAGGCCATCAAATTTCTACATCTTGATTCGACGTTTTCTTGATAGTAAGTTTCCAAATTTACGAGCTCCATAATAGAAATCTTTGAATAGAATCTTGAGAGCATTGGCATCAAGAAATATTTCTTACCTTCAGTATAGAAGTAAAGATAAGAGAACATAAATACCCAAGCTTGAGTTGATGATTGAGCAAACATAAAGATATCTTAAGTTGTTCCAACAAATTTCAAAAGCAAAAATCCAGCCCAGAAGGTCAAAGCGTGTCTTCTGGCAAAGCTGAAATGCTCATAATGAGCAGAGACTTGCTCTGGTCCAGTTACTTATCCCATAGTTTCGAGCCATTTCATACTGGTTGGATAAACGGGGTGATGAGCATCGTGGAAAGGATGTACGTATGGTTTTTGAGTTGATTTTTGGATTTGAACTTTGCTTGATGAAGTAGCATCAACTTTTTGTTTGAAAGCTTGAAGATTGGCGGAATATTTTGTGTTGAACTTGTCAAAGGTTTTTTTGGCAATGTTCTTGAAGCTTGAGAATTGATAGATTGATGTTTTCGAGATCATTTTGATTCAATCAATAAATTAATATTAATATAAAATGGGAAAATTATTTAAATAAAAATAAACTTCAAATCTCAGCCTGTTCTGAACGTAGAATTATCAAAAATGCATGGCCTTTTTGTTTCTAGATAGGAAAAGATTTGAAGATTTGAGCAATTATATGATTTAAATAAATATTAATTTATAATCGATATAAAAGTTGGATAAAATGCAATCGTCAAGAAAGTCGATCCAAGGTTTGTTAAACACAGTCCGATATAATAAAATCTGCTACAATAATGGCAACCCATACAACTTACGTTGGCAATACAAATGGAGACACGCGTATTACACTTATCCTAAGGACACCTTCGAACATACCAAAGTGAAAAAACCTGAAGATACTCCATAAGTCACTCCTCTCTTCTGGACCACTTATCAAGATATCGTCTACAGAATCTTCCCCACATTGAAACTTTTCTTCGAAAGAAACAGCAGAATTCAAGACAACTTCCAATTGTATTTCCTCCCAAGTACATTATCAAAAATATCTTAGCATTCTCATTGTTCTTCTACCAATTCTACGAACTCTCAGCTGGCTTCAAAATTCTTACCTTCTTCCCATTGGCAATGTTCTATACCAGACTCAGAGATAAGTGCGTTGATCCAGATATTAAAGAAATGTGGATTAGAGATATGGTTCATCAAAATGCATAACTTGGTAAACTTTTTAAACCTGAAACCATCCATATTCTTGATCACGATATCGAATGGGATCAAGGCTATCCATGTGAAAAGAAATTCCCTGAATTCAAAAACAAGTTCTGGAGATTCTTCAACGCTGATACTCACATGTGTACTGGATTCTTCAAATTCGGAGACCTCGAATCAGGAGCCACAATGACTTTGAAAGTAATTTTATCATTTAAATCAGTTTAAAACCATGCCAACTCACGGCCAATTCAGATATCAAGTCGGTGAACCTTTCTTCTACTACGATGTTAGAGCTGAAGTCAATCACAACGGTGAATTCAAGGAAATCGTTTTGGTCGATGAAAACGTTGAACTTAAAACCAAAAGACCCTTCCTCATCTTGATTTGAGATCTTGTAATCTTTTATCAGAATTCTTTCAATTTATTTTTCGAATATGTATCAAATCAAATCATTTTATTTATATAAGAATTTTATGCTTATATACTTTCAATTTAATTCATCAGAAATTTTCAAGGAAAATATAAACAAAATTAATCTTTTATAATTTTTTTATTCAATC
>JAQTXT010000129.1:3035-4313 GCA_028688645.1 Rickettsiales bacterium | reverse complement strand
AAGCGTTATTTTGGTGGGCGTATTTTGCTCTCGAGTTAAGGATAAGAAACTTAAGTTGAAAAATAGCAAAATCATTATTGGTTTGTTAGCCTGTGTGGGTATATTTGTGTTTAATTTTTTCAAGTCGACTGAAGCCAGTAGTGTGGACCGACCAATTACATTGATCAGCTCGTTACTACTTGTGGCTTCATTAATTGGTGATGGATTCCTACCAGATCTCCAGGCTTAGATTAAAGCTGAATATAAACCTTCAGTGATGTAGATGTACTTGTAGATTAACAAATACACTTTTCTCGTCTCATTTACTTTTTCTACAGTTACTGGAAAAATCTTCTATTTTTACTAATTCTTCAATACCCATTAATAGATAGTGATGGATATCGCCATATTGTCCATCCTAAATGCGTTGGGACAGATTATCATCTACAAAATGATCAAACTTTACAAACAACATATTCCCGCCTTCATTATCGGTATCAGGAAGTGTCTAACTGTGGTTGTTAATATCATCTATTTTGGGCATTCGGTCAATATTCAGCAACTCTTTGCTATTGTCTTTGTATTCGGATCTATTATGCTAGAAACCTATGATAACTATCTTTAAAAAAAATAAAAAGAACTCAATTAAAACAAAACCTTCATCCCTATCAATATGAAGGATTAGTTTGAACAAACTTAATTTAACAGCAGTAAATAAGATCAAAACACAAATTCATCTGATTACTCAGAAGAAACGCACTTCAAAAATAAAACTTGACACAAAATTATCTTTTTTAAAAATTTTTATACTCCTTTTTTTTACTGATTAAATTACTATCGTCAGATTCATTTAATGACAATCAATTTTATTGAATACTTCGCTATATTTATATTTATTTTTTTGTATTTAATTTTATAGTTTACTTTTAATATATTATGTCTGAAGATCAAGATCAAAAACTAAAAAGATGCGGAAAATTTACTCTTAAATTGACCGGCAAATCAAAAACTTATTTCAAAGGTACTCTCATTGTTGATTTTAAGCCTCTAAAAAAGACGTATTCTTTTTAATAACTCAGGAAAAAAATTTAAAAATCACACATCACTCCATCATTTAACAATGACAGAAAATATTTTACTCCAGCATTTATTATTCCTTCTCTTGAGCTAGAAAATGATGAAGTTTTAATAAGTGAACATGAGAGAAGATAGAAAGAGAACGCAACAGAAATATCAGATATTGTAATGATTTTATTTATTTAGCTTGTGCCAAAACCAAGAAATCGCCAAAAATACTGT
>JAQTXT010000129.1:0-2935 GCA_028688645.1 Rickettsiales bacterium | reverse complement strand
TTTTTTAAAATTAATCATCTTTTCTTATTAGTATTTGTTTTTGGGCTCGTAGAATACCTTGCCTCTTTTGTTCATTTTTTCAATTTAGAAAATTGTTACACTTGGATGAGTTTTTGAGAATTTTATTCTCGATCGAATTTTTCTTTAATATTCATAATCTAAGCTATTAGGTTTTGGCAACAAATCGTCGTTAAATCGGAACATTGTAATTTATTTTACTTCTTCAGGAGATAGAATGTTCAGTTTCATTTTTTCAAAAATAGAGTCTAAAAGTTGACTCTTTCTTTCCATTACCAAGCAATAAAGTTTAGCGCTTATAATTTCGAAAATAGCCTATTGACACTTTAAAAAGTCTATGGCTATTTCTTCATAATCATATCCAAGTGCACTCAAAAGAGCTTTAGAAATGATAAGTTGGTTTAAACAGCTTCCTTGAGGTGTAAATTAATAGAAAAAACTGAAAAACTTTTTTTTTTGCAATTTTTCTAAGGATTATTAAAGAATTTTTTATTCATTTTACTTAGAAAAATTTTGTTAAATTTCTTTCGTTGACATAGATTTAATTTATTTTAAATGTTGAGCAATATGTTCAAGATGTACTGCAATTTAATAAAATTCCTTATTTCCAAATGATTTGAATCTCTCGATGAAGTATTCTGGCGGTAGATAATTCTCGTCCCTTTTTTTTAAGTGTAAGGTCACATAGTGTTGACTAACAGAAACCTTGGCAACAGTTTTAAAATAGAATATAGTTCTAAGAAATGATTATTCATAATGTTAAGGATCTTTAAGACTGTTTTAATTGATGAAAAAAGAATCTTAAATGTTACAAATGTGATTGATGCTAATAACAGGATAAATAAAGTTGGAACCTTTTGGTTTCCATATTTGTGCAGTTGACTGGACGGCCAGCTGATTTTAAGCTTATTAACGAATTTTGTTGTTTTACTCAGTTTATTATTGCATACTTCTTTTGAAAATTTATTATCTAATCAAAAATTTAAGAAATTGATAAACATTTTATGACAAATAATTATAGGAAACTGAATCAAAGCTTAATTTTTATTTTATTCCTATTTCAAATCTATCAGTCTCAAATCTTCAACCATCTTTCTCCCATCGTTGATTTTACAATTTAAGGTTATTTTGGAGTATTTTCAAAAAACAGGTCTATTTATGTTTAATACAATATTTAAATTTTAAAATAGAATAAAAATCATTTTTCTCATTAGTTTAATAGTTTTCTTGAGATAATCATTCTCATAATTTAGTTTGTTCCTTATAATATTTGATGAACTCTTAAATCTCTTACAAATTTTTCAATTCCATATTATCTTAAATATCCATAACCACCATGCATTTGTAAGGAGTAATCACAGATGTCTGAACAGAGTTATGTTGCTACTTTCTTGGCCATTGCTGAGTATACTGTTTTATTTGGGTCATCTAAGTCTACAAGTTGGGCTGCTTTTCTTACAATCAGTCTGAAATATATGAAAAATGTACCTTGAAGAAATTAAATCAGCAGCCATATCAGCGTATTTGAATTGAAGATATTGGAAGTCAGATAATTTTTTGTTGAATTGCTTTCTTGAATTCATATATTTTTTAGCTGCTTATAAACAGAAAGTGGCTCCTCCCAAACTGCAACTGGCAATGTTAATTCTGCCTCCATCAAGGGCTTTCATTGCAATCTTGAATCCTGATCCTTCAGTGCCAATTAAATTTTCAGCTGGGACTCTTACATTGTCGAAAGTGACCAAAGCTGTTGGCTGAATTGTCCAACCCAT
Organism: Rickettsiales bacterium; assembly: GCA_028688645.1. GTDB lineage: Bacteria > Pseudomonadota > Alphaproteobacteria > Rickettsiales > UBA1997 > CALXSC01. Next base: position 1,145 of record JAQTXT010000129.1, on the reverse strand, counting down.
TTTTTATTATTTTTTACCGTATTCAATACCTTTTGACTTTCCATCAACAATAAAAGCTGAGATTTCAGTGGCTGATGTTTTGGCCATGACAATGTAAATACTTGAAAAGCTTCCTCCTGAAATGAACATTTTTGATCCGTTTAAAATATAATCAGTACCTTATTTTTTGGCAGATGCTTTCATGGATTTGGAATCAGATCCACTGTCTGGCTCTGTTAAGCAATAAGATGAAAAATCTTCCATGGAAATTAAACCTGGAAGGAATTTTTCTTTTTGGGCTTCTGAACCGAATTAATCTATGATCCAAGTGCACATGTTATGAATCGTTAAATAGGAAGTAGTTGGAACGCAGCCAGTTGACAATGCTTAGAAAATAACTGAGGCTTAAAGTCTGGACAATCCAGTTCCTGATTTACAATAGATAGCAGAAAATCCTGCTTGGGCTGCTTCTCTAAAAGTTTAGACTGGCCAATGGCCTGTTCTTTCCCATTAGATAGAGTAAGGACTGAGTTTCTTTTTTGCGAAATCAAGTGCTTGTTATCTTAAAGCCAAAGTTTACTCACCTAAAGTTGGGTCTTAGAATTTATAGATGCCGTCATAAATGTGAGACCAGTCATGAGCGAAACCGAAAGTATTTCTAGTGCCCAAATAAGTTGGCTTGAGAAGATTAGTTACAGTTCTGATCATTATTTTATTTGTATAAAAACAAAATCACAACAAATTATTAATTCCTTTTTTTATCATCAATCTATTTATGATTTCATTTTTCATTATTGAAATTCCATTATAACTTTAGTAAAAATTCAAGAAAGATTATTCTTTTAAATCTATAAAAGTCAAATAAATAGATAAGTAAACGAAAACAAAAAAAATAAATAAAAATTTGTATTGAATCAATTGTTGTTTTTCAGAGACTATTTTAATAGAAATTTTTGTAGTCTCTATTGATTTATATTTTAGGTAGTGATTCTATTTTAAGGAGAAAGTTTTCTATTCTATTTTTCATTTACTGTTTATTGCAATCTTTTAAATCAAGTATTGGTACATGATTGATGCCTTTATAAAGATTATGAAGTTTTTCTCTGAGTTTTTACAATTAACTAGTTCTCTTGTTTCTGAACGTTGCTCCATTTCTACGAACAATA
>JAQTXT010000012.1 GCA_028688645.1 Rickettsiales bacterium | reverse complement strand
ATGGAGAATGTAGTAAATTGGCAAGTTAAGCTTGAAGTTGATATCGGGGTAGGGAATAATTTAGAAGAGATATAAAAAACTTTACAAAAGTAAAAAAATGTAATACAATACCCGTTTATTATTAGATAAAGAAATATAAATGGATTTTAGAGAAATGAAAAGGGTATATGCAGAAGTAAAAAATAGACTTTCGCATGGAGAGCCTGTCGATATGAAAATTTTAATGACTTATAATGATCAAGGACAAACTTTATTGCATTTAGCATGTCAAAAAAGAGATTTTGAATTTGTGAGACTTTTAGTTCAAACAGGTGTTGATATAAATGCGATTGATAATTATGGAATAACTCCAATTTTTGTAGCTGTTGGTTTTGAGTTTGCTGAAATTGTTGAATTTCTTATCAAACAAAAACAAATTGATTTGAATTTAGCAACCAAGAAAGGAGCAACAGTTTTACATACTGCTGTGATTTTGGATGATTATACTATTTTAATGATGTTATTGAATAGTGACAAAATAGGTTATTTAGAACCGTGTGCTAATTTTGATTGTATGTCAGTTGGTGACAGTAAAAATTTTAAAGAATTAAAATTAACTCCTATGGATAGAGCTGCTAATATTGGATGCTCTATTAATTTTTGTATTTTTGTTGGTCATATGCTAAAAGTATATATAAAAAATATAACTAGTGCCGGCTTTGATGATAGAGAAAGAAAAATATTTGGATTAGTGTTTAATGAGTGGGTTCTTAAGGAATTAGAAAAAATTAAAGAAATACCAGAATTTCAAATTTCTAATCCTATTTTTCATAAATCTAATCCTATTTTTAATTTATCCGAATATTTAATATGGATAATACAAGAACAAAATTTTGATAATAAAGATAGAATATTACATACAATAATATCATTAAATGAACAAGTATTTCAATTTAAAAAAGCATTAGATTGTCCGTCTTATGAAAGTTATACTGGGGTTTTACCTAAAATACCGCAAGTGGAAACTTTAATAGAAAGAGATCATTTAGTACAAGGAACACAATTGCAAGCTATTGTGCAAGCGGTTTTACAACAAAGACCACAACAAATACCAACTACATTAAAAAAAATAGCTTCACAACGAAGATTACAAGCGCAAACCACAGTGCAAGAGAAATCTTTGCAAGAAAAACCAGCAAAAAAAAGATTTACGGAAATTTCATTAATGGAACAACCTAGTTCACAAAGTCCAAAGGAAGAAAAATTACAGGAACATGTTTTGCCCAGGCAAGTAGAAATACAACAGAGTCTAATACAGCATCAATCACAAGAACATAAAGTATCTAAAATGGAATCAACTCTTATGTGTTGTACTGTTTTAGCTCCTAGAATATCAATAAGAAAACAAAAAAGTAAAAAAAAGTGGGGAGATAGAGTGTTTGATTATGAAGAACTTTCTGATAAAAGAATACAAAAATTAAGAGAGCTTGAAATCAGAAGAGAAAGAGAGAAAAAAGTTTCTCATCATTGTCTTATATAGTGTTTAATATGGTGCGCCCAGCAGGAGTTGAACCCGCAACCGTCTGATCCGAAGTCAGATGCTCTATCCAATTAAGCTATGGACGCCGTTATTTGAATGATATTTGAATTTTTTTCATAGTCAAGAGATCTGATGTTTTATTTCAATAATTTGGTTTTAAAACATAATAGACTTGTTGCATAAGTAATTTATAATAAATCGTTTTTTGTAGAAAAATTATCTATGCAACAAGTCTAATATTTTAGATTTATTTTTTATTTTAAATTTTTAATTTGAATATCTCGTAAGGCCTGTTCTATCTCATTTTGAATTTTCTTCAAGTTTTTCATTTTTTCTTCTATATCCAATTGTCCTGTTTCAGTCGTTATAATACTAAATTGAGATTTTAATTTTATTATCTCGTCATTTAGTGTATTTAACATATTTTTTGCTTCCTTTTGGTCTTTTATATTATATTTGTCAAAAACAACTTTTGCATTTTTGAATTTATCTCTGCTTCTTTCTACCGCTTCTTCAAAGTTTAAACTTTTATTATTTATTGTCATTTTGACAAGCTGTTCGAAATGCAAATCCTCTGCTTTTTTAACCTTCTTTTCTTCAGATTTTATCTTTTTTTCTTTGTCTTTTTTATTATTTATATTAAGTTTTTCTTCAATTACTTGTATTTCTTTTAGTATATCTTCTTTGCCATTTGAAGATAACTCATCAATCTTATCTAACTCAAATTTAATTTTCTCAAGTAATTTTGATAAATCATTTAGAATAAATGACTTTTCTAATTCTAAGCTACAACTTTGACTTATATTTTGTATATCTTTTTTGATTTCTTTCACTGTTTCTTCTCTTGTTTTTGGACAGCATTCTAATTCACCGCTTACTAGCTTACTAAGCATTGTTCCAGGTCTGATATTATTAAGTATTTTTGATGTATTTTTATATTTTTTTGACATAAATTATTTATTTATTAATCTTTTTGCTGAATTTCTAATCATTTTCTCTAATTCCATTGCTACTACAATTGAAAGTGAAATTGGAATTATTAAAGCTAATTCTTTAAAACCTAATGGATCAATTTTTAAGAATGAATCAAATACTGAAACATAAGAAGCTACTATATGAATTAAAGTAACTATTATGATTGATGTGAATAAAAATGGATTCTTAAAAAAGCTTTGCTTGAATATAGATTGCGTTTCAGATCTTGAATTAAAGACCTGCATATTTTGAAATAATATCATTAAGAATATTGTTGCACTTCTTGCCATTGTTAAATTGTCTGTTGTTTCTAATATAAATTTATATGTAAAAAAACAACCAAGAATCATAACTATTGATGTAATTATAATTCTATTTATCATGATACCATTGAATATTGGCTCTGTCGGTTTTCTTGGTGGTTGAGACATTTCATTTCCTTCCGATTTTTCCATAGCAATAGCTATACCTTGTATACCCTCTGTAATTATATTAATCCATAACAATTGTAAAGCTACAAATGGTAATGGCAATTTGAATAATATAGCCAAAACAAATATACCAATTTCAGCAAAAGCTGTTGATATAAAGAAAAATATTATTTTTCTTATATTGGAATAAGCTAATCTTCCTTCTTCAACACCATGAACTATCGATGCGAAATTATCATCAGTTAATATAATGCTTGCACTTTCTCTAGCTATATCTGTTCCTTTTTTGCCCATTGCAATACCGACATTAGCATTCTTAAGCGCTGGGGCGTCATTAACACCATCTCCTGTAACAGCTACAAAATTTCCATTCCTTCTGATTGATTCCACAATATCAAGTTTTTGAGTTGGTTCAACTCTTGCGTATACCTTTGCTGTTTTTGTAATTTCATCTAAAGCCATAGTTCCAATATCTAAGGCTTTTTTTAAATCAGTACCTACAACAACTTCCTTTTGAGTTCTTACAAAACCTAGCTCGCTTGAAATTGCAAAAGCTGTTTTAGGATTATCACCAGTAATCATAACAACATTTATTCCTGCTTCTTGGCATTCTTTAACAGCTTGCTTAGCTTCTGGTCTTAGTGGATCTAGCATTGCTACAAGAGATAAAAATTCGAGTTCACTTAAATCTTTTTCTAAATATTCTTCATTTTTATTTATTTTTTCTTTAACCTCACCACAAGCAACAGCAAGAATTCTTAATCCTTTTTTAGCTAGGGTATCTAATTTTAACTTGATATCGTCTATTATTTTATCACTAGCTTTGCACATGTCTAAAATAACTTCAGGAGCACCTTTTACAAAAGCATAGTATTTTCCATCAACATCATTAAAACTTGCGGAAAATTTTGCCTCAGATGTATAGGGTAATAATTGGATATTTGGATATTTTTTATGAATTTGTTTAATTTTATAGCCTTTTTGAATGACAATTTTTAGAAATGCTATATCTACAGGATCACCATAAAAAATATTATCTTTTTCTGTTGCTTCATTTGGTAAAACAAATGACATAAGTATTCGTTTTTCCAAACTCATATTCTCAAAGCATTTTTCTTTTTCAATAGGAATAAAATCTTGAACTTTTTCAATTAGTGATATAATTCCATCATTAGGAACAATGATTTCTACAATATTTAATTCATTTATAGTTAGCGTTCCTGTCTTATCTGAGGCTATACAAGTACAAGAACCTAGAGCTTCAACAGCAACAAGATTTTTAACTATAACATTTTTCTTTGCCATTCTATTCATACCTATTGCAAGACAAATAGTTATAGCTATTGGCAAACCTTCTGGAATTGCGGCAACACCTAAACTTGCTGACATCATAAAAGTTTCCCTCCAACCTGTACCAATATATAAAGCAACAGCCGCAATTATACTAATTATAACACCTATAATTATTGTAAATTTAGATGTAAATTTTTCCATTCTTTCCATTAATGGTGATTTAGCGGTTGATTTTTGAGTTATTTTATCTGCAATTTTTCCAATTTCTGTAAATAATCCAGTAGCTTTTACAATACCTTTCGCATGTCCTTTAACTACAATAGTTCCAGCAAAACATTCATTTAATTTTTCTTGCATACTAGCTTTTTCTTTTGGAATAAATTGAAAATCCTTATTTACTGGCATTGATTCGCCTGTTAGTGTAGATTCATCAACTTTTAAATTTTTACTTTGTGTTAAAATCATATCTGCTGGAACTTTACTTCCTTCTTTTAATATAACAATATCGCCAACGACAAGCTCTTTGGCTGGTATTTCAATTTCAGTTTGATCTCTATAAACAAATGTTTTAATTTCTATTATTTTTTTTAATGAGGAAGCTGATTTTATAGCTGAATATTCTTGAATTGTTCCGATCACAGCATTGAAAGATACGACGGACATAATAAAATAGCTATCAATATGTTCTCCAACAAAAAATGAAATTACAGCACATAACAATAAAATATATATTAATGGATTAGCAAATTGTAATAAGAATATTAGCGCTATTGGCGTTATTTTTTCTTCAGGCAATTCATTCATACCATATTTTAATAATCTGTCTTTTGCTTCTTTTGTCGATAGTCCGTAAACATTCGATTCGTATATTTTATAAATTTCTTCCATGTATTTTAGTTTTTGTTAATAGTTATAAAGATTGCATTAAATCAATTAAATTTTCAACATAAATAAGAATTATAATTGAAAAATAATATTATTCGTTCAATAATGATTGATGTTATTAAAATTAGGAAATTTATTATTTGTAATATCATGAAAAAATTATTTTTCTTATTTTTCTTATTTTTCTCTTTTAATTCTTTTGCTGGCATTACAATTACAGACTTTAAGCAAGATATAGAATTTACTGATTACGGTAAAAAAGTAAGCGTAAATATTAAGGCAAAGGTAGAGTTAAAGAATAGAAGTTATTATACTAATGGTTGGAGCTATATTTTTGATAAAAGTCAAAAAATTGAAGTTTCGGAGGCTCAAATTGCAAATAGAAAATATAGAAGCTCATTTGGAAATAATGAACTGAAATTTGATTTTGATAAAGCATTTAATGGAGATATTATAGAACTTACTTTTAAATATATAGAATTTGATAATGACACTCCTGAATACAGTAAAAATGAATACGTCTCATTACCAAAATTTGCAGTTAGTGCTAATGGAACGTTAAATGTAACTATTCCTGATAATTATGTAATTTATTCTTTTAATCCAAAGTTTAAACAGAATGGAAATACATATACTTGGATTGGAAAAATTCCACAAAACGGTTTTTCTGATTTGTTTTACTTGACACTAAAAAAAGCCAAATGGAAAGCTGAAGTCTTAACTGAGATTACTAGTGGTACTAATTTTTCAAAAATTGATGTCAAAATACCTTTGTATTTTAAGAATGGAAATAATAAAGTGCAAACTTATAATATAACAACTAACTATGATGATTATTTTGCAAAGATTAAAGAAGAGGAAGATAATATAAAAGTTAATTTCGACAAGATTAATGGTTCTACAGCTCAAATTAAAGTAGATGCTATTTTAGAAAATGATTTAAGTAATAAAGTTTGGATACAATTAGATCCGAATAAATATTTAGATATAGATGAAAAGTTAGCCAGACAACTAAATGACTTATTGTATAGAATAAGTCAAGACGATAAAACTCAAGAACCGTTATATATAGTTATAGCAAAATGGGTAAATTCAAATATTACTTATGATTATTCTTATTATGGTAAAAAGTTAAGTACAATGCAAATTTTAAATGCAAGACGAGGAGTATGTGAACAGTATGCAAAATTATATAATGATTTATTAAGAACTGCTGGTATTCCTTCTGTTATGGTGGCAGGAATGAGTTATGATACAAAAGAAAGAAATTTTGAATCTCATTCCTGGAATTTAGTTTATGCAAATGGTGAATGGATTTCTGTTGATCCAACTTGGGGATTATATTCTGGAATATTGCCGATATCTCATATATTCTTTTACTTAGAAGATAGAGATGTAATCAACTATACTGTTTATGGTGCAAGCATATCTGATTTTAAAAGCGATATAAAGAGAAATATTGAGTTTTTAGAATAAAATATTTAACTTGAATAATTTGATTCATATTTTATATAATAATGCTATTGTCAATTAATTAAAATTTTATGGGAAATAGAAAAATATTATCAATTTATTCTTTTGCATTCGCTACCACGCTAGTATTGTTTAATTGCAATGCTAATGCTGAAGATGCAATTTTAAAAACCACAAAAAATACGGGTAGTTTTATACCAAGTAGTGTTTTTGTTGAGGCTTCTAGATTAATCCTTGATGCTGGCTCACAAATTTATGGAACAGAAGATAACAATGATTATGATAAAAAATCAATAAAAAATGAAACTGAAACTGGTTTGAAATTTGGTATTGGATTTGATATTGGTTCAGGTAAAGAACTACAAGTGTCTTATTTTAGATATAGATCGAATGATAAGGGTGCAACAGATACACAAGGTGAAGCATATTATGGAAATCCAGAGAACTATGATGATTTTGATACTTCTAATGCAAGTTTTGAACACAAAATAGATGGAGTAGATCTTATAATATCTAAAACAAAGATAATTGATAATGATTTAAATTTAGAAATTTCTGGCGGTTTAAAATATGCCAGTTACCAAAGAGATGTAAAAGCTTCATACTATGATGTTGATTTTAGTAGTGAAGGAGATTGTATTCATACCAAATCAAATTTCAAAGGATTTGGTCCAGAAGTAGGATTAGAGGCTGATTATAAAATTATTGATGGTTTTTCAGTTTATGGAAGTGGAAATATTGCTTTAGTTTCTGGAACTATTGATATAAAAAGAACTTTTGATAGTATTTATGGTTATGAACTTGGAACTTTCCATATTCAAAGTCATTCTGTTGTTCCAATAATTGCGGGAGATCTTGGTGTAAAATGGCTTAAAGAGGATATGATTGCAAATACCGATTTCTCTGTAAAAGTTGGCTATCATATGGAAAATTGGCAATCAGCCGTTGGTGAAGCTAGATATATAGATGATGCTCAGACAAATGTATATACAGATTATATTGATTTATCAATGTCTGGTTTCTATGTAAGAACAACATTCAACTTTTAGTTTTTAACTAAAATTTCATATTTATAAACTCCAATTAAAAATTGGAGTTTATTTTGTATTTTATTGTTAGATGTACCTTATTTTACCACAATAAAATTTATTTTTTACCCATATTTTTTTTGTTAAAACGAAACCTTCATATTTTATAAAGACATTTCTCTAGAAGAAGGAGAAACACTATCTCTTTCTTTTTTCTTTTTTTCTGGCTCTTTTTTTGTTTCTTCTTGTTCTGATCTAGATCTTTTATGAGTTGACTCAGATTCTTCTTCTGACATGGAAACTGAAGAAGTTGGAGTTATGCGTTGTGCATCTTTAAAGGCATCTTGTCGTGAAACTTCTAGTAATCTTGAAATAATTTGTTCACAAGTTATTGCAGTAGTTGAATTTGATAACTCTTCATTAATTTTTGTTAATTCTTGACAAATTATTTTATAATTTGATTTTTCACTTATTACTTTTAAATTCATTATTAATTTTTTCTGTTTGTTTCTGCAACTAAACTTTTCTTAATATTGAGACAATTATTAATTAAATGATTTACGACTTCTTCAGTTTCAGGAGTAATGTGTTGAAAGTTTATACGAAGTTCTCCTAGATAATGTCCATAAAGTTGAGGGGAAAAGCATTCTGAACTTGGATTCAAACAAAGAGGAAGTTCAGATTTATTAACCAATATATAAAAAGCTATATCATATGGCATAATTCCTTTTCTTCTTATTAAAGATGAAATAACTTGTTCCCTAAATTCTACTTCACTCTTATATTGCCAAATGTCATTTAATATTTTATCTGAAATACCAGGATTTTCAGCAAGAGAAAAAACAACATCATCTGTAATTTTTACATCTTCCCTGCATCTCCAAATATCTTCTAATATTTTAGTAAGAGTACTAGGATTTTTAGCAAGAGAAGAAATAACATCACTTGTGATCTTTGTTTCACCTCTATGTTTCCAAATATTTTCTAATATTCCAATAGGAGTATTAGGATTTTTAGCAAGAGAAGAAATAACATCACTTGTGATCTTTGTTTCACCTCTATGTTCCCAAATATTTTCTAATATTCCAATAGGAGTATTAGGATTTCTAGCAAGAGAAGAAATAACATCACTTATAATCTTTTCTTCACCCCTACATTCCCAAATATTTATTAATATTCCAGTGTTAGTATTAGGATTTTTGGCAAGATAAAAAAGAGTTTCTGTTGAAATTATTTCTTCCTTATTCCTATAGTTCCAAATATCTGTCAATATTTCAGTGGGAGTACTAGAATTTACGGCAAGATCAGTAATAGCTTCACAAATTATTTCATAGCGTTCAGTCGCTCTATTATTCCAAATACTTCGTAATATATCAGGATGAGTGTTAGGATTCATAGCAACTCCAATAGCGGTATTGTCTGTAATTGTCGCTGTATTTCTCTCGTTCCAGATTTTAGATAATATATCTGAAGGTGTATTATGGTGCAATACAAGATTCTCAATAGTTGTCCCTTTATCACTTGAATCATCAAACTCTATTTCGGATTCGTCAATTTTTAAATTCCACATCATAGCTAATAATTCAGCTGGAGTATTTGGATTTCTAGTAAGAGCAACAAGAGTACATGATGTTACAATGTCCTCCTTGTCTCTATTCTTAATAATTCCAAGCAATACATCAGCTGAAGTATTGGGGTTTTTTGCTAGATTATAAATAGCGTTTTTACCATCTTTATAATATGTTTTTACTTTTTTTGTACTTCTATTAATCCATATTTCAGATAATGTTTCGACTGGTGTATGAGGATGTCCTGCAATTTTAGCAATGATACGCGGACTAACTCTACAATCTGCTATATTTTGCCAAATTAATTTTAATATATTGCCAGGAATATAACGATGATTGCAAAGTTCGAAAAGATTTTCTTCAGTCATTCCCTGAAGAATATGGGATTGTGTATCAAAAATATTATACATACTTATATTTATTTATTGTTATTAAATGCACTGGTATTTTAATCTAAAAAAAAATATTTAGCAACAAAAACAATCTTAACATTGCTTTTTCCATTACTTACTTTATAATAAAGCTATGTGTACCCATAGCTCAACTGGATAGAGTATTCGGTTGCGAACTGAACGGTTAGGAGTTCAAGTCTCCTTGGGTACACCATTAAATACAGTATTTAAACTACTATATGACGCAATAATTAAAATTATTTAATATTAGTCTTATGTTTGATAATTCTTTTTCTATTTGTCTTTTTGCTATTCTCAAATGGAAATTTTTTTGAAATTTCCACTTTATATATTTTTTCTGTTTCTCTACACTTAAAATTTATTATCATTTCAGCAACTCCAACCACTCTTTCTCATTCAAAATCTTAGTTCCGAACTCTTCAGCCTTTTTGAATTTACTACCACTATCTTCGCCAGCAACTATTAAATCAGTTTTCGCAGAAATACTACTAACAACTTTTGCTCCTAGCTCTTCGGCTCTTGCTTTAGCTTCTTGTCTAGTCATATTTAACAGCGTTCCTGTAAAAATTATAGTTTTTCCAGTAAGTTTATTTGAAATAGTTTTTTGAACATAATCTTGAATATGCAAGACTTTCTGTAATTCCACAATTCTATCAATATTTTTTTGATTTGAAAAATAATCTAAAATTGATTCTCCAACTTTATCACCAATACCTTCAATACTTGTAAATATTTGATATTCATGATTATCTCTTATGCCAAGAAGATTTTTTTCACAAGCAATTTTTATTTTGTCTAGAAGGTTATTTAGACTACCATAATAATTAGCTAAAGTTTTTGCATTTACTTCACCTAAGTATCTAATTCCCAATGCATATAAAAATCTGTCAAGAGAAACTGTTTTCGCTTTTTCTATAGCTTTAAAAAGATTATTTGTTGATTTCTTGCCAAAACCTTCTGAATAGAGTAGGGGGGTTAAAGTTTTTCTAGCATTTTTTCTCAAGAAAACCTCCACCAAACCATTTTCAATGGTTTGACTCCCCCTCAATGAGGGAGTGATCCCAATTTCTTCCTCTCTGTCAAGGCCACAGGTCTCTTCCCCCTTGTCAAGAACTCTACTCTCTTCCCCTCTGTCAAGGGTGGTAAGGGGAGTTTTAACTTCATTTTTATTTAAAACATCACTTTTAAAATTAAAACTTAACTCTTCTTTAATATTTAAGTTCTGGGGTTTAGATATATTGTTTATCTCACAATTACGAGGTTTTAAACTCCCCTTACCACCCTTGACAGGGGGGAAGAGGTTGGAGCTATTTGTACTAGAATTATCGGCAGAAGACATATTTTTTGAAAATAACATATCACCAAATAAATCATTATCTTTTCTAATACTCATGGAATACTGTTTTTCTAACTCCCTTTCCCTTTCTTCTAAAGTAAATATATCAATAAAATTTCTAATTCTTCCTTCTTCATGGAATTTTTCAATCTGTTTATTGCCCAAACCATCAATATCAAAAGCCTTTTTTGAAGCAAAATGTTTTAAACCTTCAACAATTTGAGCAGGACAATTTACACCGCCACTACATCTAACAACTATATCCTCATAAATCAACGGACTACCACATATAGGACATTTCGTAGGAAAAATATACGGTTTGCTATTAGATTCTCTTTTGTCTTTTAAGACTTCAACAACTTGAGGAATTACATCGCCAGCTCTTTGGATTTTGACTATATCTCCCTCCCTGATGTCTTTTCTTTCAATTTCTTCTCTGTTATGCAATGTAGCATTAGAAACAAGCACGCCACCAACACCTACTGGAATAAGTCTTGCTACTGGTGTTAGAGCACCAGTCCTACCAACTTGAATATCAATTTTTTCAATTTTCGTAATAGATTGAATTGCGGGGAATTTATAAGCTAAAGCCCATCTAGGATGGTGTGTTATATTTCCCAATCGTTTTTGTAAAATCCAATCATTAACTTTGATTACAACACCATCAATATCATAATTAAGGCTGTACCTTATCTCTGTCATTTGTGTGAGAAAATCCATAATTTCTTGCACTGAATTACAAAGCTTCATTGGACTTGCTGTACTTAAACCAAATTCATTTAACTGTTGAATAAGATGTTCTTGAGAATTTACTTTAAAATCTTCACTATATTCACCAACAGTATATGCAAAATACTTTAAATTTCTACTAGCTGTTATTGATGTATCAAGCTGTCTGAGTGATCCAGCTGCAGCATTTCTTGGATTAGCGAATGGTTTTTCAAGTCCAACATTTAATTTTTCAAAATCATTCTTTGCCATATAAACTTCACCCCTCACTTCAAGTAGAGCAGGGTAATTTCCTTTTAATTTTTTAGGAAAACAAGATATAGCCTTAATATTATCAGTAATATCTTCGCCAATATGACCATTGCCTCTTGTGGCGCCTAAAACAAACTCACCATTTTCATATCTTGCGGAGAAGGAAAGACCATCTATTTTTGGTTCACAGAAGAATGATAAAGTGTTAATTTCATTAGCTTCTTCCGTATCAAAAGTTTCGCTCTCTTTCTCCCTATCAAGGACTCTACTCTCTTCATCATTGTCAAGGCCACAGGCCTTTTCCCCTATGTTAAAGGGGGTAAGGAGGGTTTTAACTTCATTTTTATTCAAAATATCACTTTTAACATTAAAACTTAACTCTTCTTTAATATTTAAGTTTTGAGAATTAGATGTATTAGTCTTTTTACAATCAAGAGATTTTGAACCCTCCATACCCCCCTTGACAGGTGGGAAGAGAATGGAGTCCTTTAGGGAGGAGAAAAGGTTGGAGTTTATAAAATTAGAAGAATTATCAAGATTTTTGATACCTAAAAATCTAGCGCACTTTTCAGCGAATTCCTCAACATCTTCTTTACTAAATCCATCTTGTATTGAAATCATTAGTTGTTTATGTTCCACCTTTTTGAACTCATCAAGCACCTTATAGCCGACAAGATTTACAACTTCGTCTTCTTCTCCAACGAGGTTTTTTAATTCGTGTTTCAAAGCATCATACTCAGCATCACTAACCAATGGCTTATCATTTTTATAATAAGCCCCATTGTGTTTTAAGATTTCTTTCTTTAAAAATTCTATTCTTTGTTGCTTTTCCATCTTAATGCTGTGTTATTATTGATATAATTAATAACATTAATTATATTTTTTTCAATAGAATAATTGACAAATTTCACTGATTACTTTGTACCACTCTTCCCCCCTTGACAAGAGGGGGAGAGTAAATTCTTGACAAAGTGGAGATAGTGGAGTTCTTGACAGAAGAGAAGATGGTGGAGTTCTTGACAGGGAAAAATTGATAAGGGTAATCAAACAGAAATTGATAGATAGGCTTTCGGCGTGTAAGCTTTAAAATGTATCACAACCAAAAAATATCAATTTAAATTATTGACTTTAGGAAAATTTTATATATACATTAATTCAGTATTAGTGCCGTTTATTGTAAATTATTTTTGGGAGAAATAATGAAAGAAAATAAAATTTTACTTAGAGTAAATTATAAAGATATTGAGAATAATCTTAAGGAGTTTAGAAGAATTACTAAACAAGGTGAGTTATGTATTCCTGTTTTGAAGGGAAATGCTAATGGTATGGGACAGTTGCAAGTTGTAGCTCAGTTGTTGAACATGGATAAACCTCAAAAGGATTTTTATATATATTTATTGGAAGAAGGAATACAATTAAGAAAGAATTTTGGTGATAAAATTAATAATATTTTTTGTATAACTGGACCAATGATTGGCCAAGAGAAATTTTATTATGATAATAAAATTACCCCAGTTCTAAATAGTATAGAACAAATGAAAGTTTGGTCAAAATATGCAAAGTCTAAAAATGAAATTTTGGACGCAGTTTTAGATTTTAATTTGGCTTTAAATAGAAGTGGTTTTCAGAAAGAAGATGTTGATTATGTTTTAGATTTTGTTTCAAATAAAGAAAATAAAATTAATGTTGTAACCATTATGGGACATATGGCTTGTCAGTACACTTTTGGTACTGAATTAGGGAAAAAATTTACTGAACCAGAATATAATTATTTCTTAGATGTAGCTTCAAAATTTCCTAAAATTAATAGGGGAATTTTTGCAAGTGTTATGTTAATTAGACATCCAGAAAAAGCTTTAGAAACATCAAGACCTGGAGTAAGTTTATTTTGTGGTTATCCATCTACAGAAATTGAAGAGGGCTGCGGTGCTAAATGTGATTTAAAATCAGGTTTAAGTGTTATGGCTCCTTTATTCAAGAAAAATGAAAAAGAAGTTTATATAAAGTTTGGAATTAAACATGGTATGGGAACTACATATAAAAATAATGGTTATGCTTTAGTTGATGGTAAGAAAATTAAAGCAAAATCTGTTAGTATGAGTGAAACAGTTTTTGAAGTTGATAATGCTGATAAATTTGTTGGTAAGAAAGCTTTGCTAACTGGATATAATGGAAATGATTGTATAGATGCCTACTTATTCACTTCAATGAATGGAAGTGTTCCTGAAGAAGCACTTTCAAAGATTGCTGAACATTATAAACTTGCACCAAACGAATATGATTTAGAATTAATTAGCGATGTTGATATTATTAAAGAAAAAGATTGGGAAGAGAAAGATCTTGAACCAAGAACAGTGGCAATAATTGACAAAAAAACTGGAAAAATAAAGAAACTTGTGTCAACAATACTTGAAATTAG
This sequence comes from Rickettsiales bacterium, assembly GCA_028688645.1. Lineage (GTDB taxonomy): Bacteria > Pseudomonadota > Alphaproteobacteria > Rickettsiales > UBA1997 > CALXSC01. Next base: position 4,201 of record JAQTXT010000012.1, on the reverse strand, counting down.
AGAAATGCAAGAAGATGGCTATTATGGTTATAGCGCCGCGGATCCTTTAAAGAAAGGAGATATTGTAGCTACATTCCCTGTTGGTTATACCGATGGTATTGATAGAAAAATGGGAAAATATGATATTAATATGTTTATAGAAGTTAATGGAAAGTTAGTTGAATGTAAATTCTGCAAAAGAGTTTCTATGGACCAAAATTCTATAAAAATACCTAGAGAATATAAAGATAAAGTAAAAGTTGGTGATAAAGTTATTATAATAGATAATGATAAAGGCGTTTTAGTTTCCAGATTTGAGGAAATTATGGGTATTCCAGAAGAAGAAATATTCTTTATGGTTCCACATACTATAAGAATAAAACAATTTTACGAATAGATTTTTCACTGTGGTGTTGGGGTTAAACCCACACCACAAATACGGCTTAATTAAAAAGATAGCGCCTAAAAATCACAACAAATATTTGATTTAAATAGCAATAATTATTATTTGTAATAACAGATAATGATAGTAATATTTCTGAAAAATATACTTAACAGTAAAAGAATTTATGATATTAACTAACGCAGTTCATCATAATGGAGATTTTCTTAATCTGTTAAAATTTATTTCTTGAAAAAAATAGACCAAATAGATTTTTAAGTTATTTGGAAATAAAATTATTTGTTTCCTTTGTTTATAAATAATATATAAATGAAAGAAAATTAAGTTTGCTAAATTTAATAATAGTAATTATGCTGAGGTAAAAAATATTATTGAACCAAATACTTTGGGTGCTGTTCGTAATTGTTTTAAAAAATGTTACGATGTTCCAAAAAATCTTATTAAACTCTTAGATTAAAATTGCATTAATATTTTTCCAGTAGCAAATAGGTAGCAAACAACCAAACTATAAAAATTATAATTTTTCTTTAATTTCAAACAAACTATTTATTTTATTATATTTAAGACTGGTGCCGAGAATGTGAATTGAACACACGACCTACTGATTACGAATGAGTAAGTTATATGTTTTATTTATTTTTATAATTATCTATAAATGTTGACAAATAAAGATTTTGTCAGTATATTCTTATTTATCAAGTTTTACGATATTAGGCAATATTTTATATAAATTGCGGAACCAATGCGGAACCAGAAATGAAAAAATTAAATTTCACAAAATCAGAATTAAATAATATAGTAATTCCCAAAAATGGTAGGGAGTATTATCAAGATTTAAAAGAAAAAGGATTATCTCTTTATGTTACCAGCAATGGAATAAAAACTTTTTATATTAGAAAACGAATAAATGGAAAAGATGAAAAAGTGATAATTGGTAATTATCCTGATATGTCAATAGAAAATGCACGAAAACATATTAATATGATAAAAGGCAAAATAGCTGAAGGAATCAACCCAAATCAAGAAAAATCCAAACTTAAAAGTGATCTTTTATTTAAAGATATGTTTAACAAATACATAGAAGAACATTCTAAAGTTTTTAAAAAAACTTGGAAAGAAGATATAAATCAATACAATAGGTATTTAAAAAGTATAGCAAATAATAAACTCGGATTAATTACAAATGATATTGTAAAAAGTCTTTGTAATAAAGTAGCCAAAGAAAATGGTGTTTATGCTTCAAATAGATTACTAGCATTAATTAGAATTGTATTTAATAAGGCTATTGATTGGGGTTGGGAAGGAAAAAATCCTGTTTATGGTATTAAAAAATTCAAAGAACAAAGCAGAGATAGGTTTATTCAAGCAGATGAACTTCCAAGATTTTTTAAAGCGCTTGATGAAGAAGAAAATGAAACAGCAAAAGACTATATTTATATATCATTATATACAGGAGCAAGAAAGAATAATGTTCTTTCTATGAAGTGGGAAGATATAAATTTTACAACAAATCAATGGAGGATACCTAATACTAAAAATGGAGAACCATTAACAGTTCCTCTTATAAAGGAAGCTGTAAAAATACTAAAAACAATAAAACAAACACAAGAAGACCAAGAAAATAAGGGAAATCAAGAATATCAAAATAATTTAGAACATAAAAAAAATATAAAAGAAGATGCAAAAAGTTTATGGGTATTTCCATCTCCAACAAGTCAAAGCGGACACCTAGAAGATCCAAAGAAAGCATGGGAAAGAATATTAAAGAGAGCAAATATAAAAAATCTAAGAATTCATGATATTAGAAGAACTCTTGGAAGTTATCAAGCTATAGGTGGAAGTAGTTTATTGATCATAGGAAAATCTTTAGGACACAAATCACATCAAGCTACTCAAATATATTCAAGAATGAATCTTGATCCAGTAAGAGAAAGTATGAAAAATGCAATTGAATTGATAAATAGCTATAAAAATAAGAATGAGTTACAAGTAAAGAATGAAAGTAAAGATTAGATATAATGTCGATTTAATCTATCCGGGTTTAATCCCATGCAGCTCTGCTACGAAACTTATTTTATGAAGAATACTCAAAAAACAAATATTAACACAGACATGGTAAATTTTAAAATAGATTATGTTATGAAAGATAGAATAATTGGAGTTTATAAGTTAAGTTTGAGTTTGTTAAAAGATAGTTTAGAGACAGATACTATTTCGCAAACAATTAGAACTAATGGTGGAATTTAACAAATAAAGTATTATATACTTTTTTCTTGATTAATTTAAAGAAATAGCTAATTTCAATGCTGATATTGAATTGAAAAACTTTATGAAAATAAAAAAAATATTTAAGAATATAGAAAAAATTAGCAAGCATCCCATAAAGCAACTGATAAGTATGTTTAAAAACATTATATATGTTAAAGGAAATAACAATACTCTTATTATAGCTGGTAAGAAAATAAAATTTTATCAATTTACACAAACCAAAATTAAAGGGAATAACAATATTGTTGAATTTTGTGGAAGTGTATCAAGAATCAAAAATGTTTTTATTTTAATAGAAGGTAATAATAATCATATAAAAATTGGAGAAACAAATGGCAGTATTCATGATTTATATGTGAATATGAAAGGAAACGATAATTCACTAAATATTGGAGAAAATTTTTCTTGTGGTAAAACTACTTTTACAATTTATAATGGTTCAAATGCTAATATTGGTAATAATTGCACATTAGCTTCTGAAATTTCAATATGGACTACTGATGGTCATTACATCTACGATAAAGACAATAACATAATTAATCTTGAAAAAGATGTTAATATTGGAAATCATGTTTGGATCTGTGATAATTGTACCATTCTAAAGGGGTCTTGTATTGATGATAATTGTGTTTTGGGAAATTCTTCTATTTTAACCAAAAATTATAAAGATAATCAAAATTGTGTTATCGTTGGTAGCCCTGCAAAAATTATAAAAAATGAAATTAATTGGGGTTGCTAATAATTCTTAAATTTTCTTAAAAGAAATTAATATATTAATTTAAAACTCATGATATTCACCGATTTAATTCAAAACTTTTACTTTAAAATAGTAAAAGACAAAATCATTACATTCATTGCAAATGAACGAGATAATCAATTACAATTAGCTAGGAATAAAGGTTATACTGAAGCTAAAATAACAAGCGATTTAGACTTCACAATTTTCACAGACAAATTTAAACCTCTCACAAAGGAAGACTTACCTTGTGCAATAATTGATATTACTAATGAATATATCAGGCGAATGTTTAGTGCTGCTACAAAGTATATTGATTATTAGTTGTATTTTTTCCTTGACAATTTATTTTTTCTTACTTACAATTGCAAAGCGATCTAGGGATATATCGTTTGATTTGTTTAATTTTGATGTTTAATAACTTTGCGATAGTTATGAGTGTTTTGTTTGAACGGTTGGTAAAAAGGTTGGCAAAAATTAAAAAAATAACTTTAGATGCTTTAAAATATTTTAATTTTAAAAGCTATAGGGGTAATGATTTTAAATTTGAGAATAAATTTAAACTTGTGAGTTTGTTATCTCTTAAAAAGCTTCTATCAATAATAATATCCTACTCCCTCATCTACTCCCAAATCCTTTTCTCATTCCTTTTAACTCAATCACTTATATTAACAGTTTCCTCAACTATTTCTATTATTCCAATTTCTTCAGCTTATGCTGATGCCATAGCCACTGCTCCCCAAAATATAGAACATAACCCAATAGACTATATAGAAATGGATAACTCTATTCCTATAAATAATGGAGATACAAAT
>JAQTXT010000128.1 GCA_028688645.1 Rickettsiales bacterium | reverse complement strand
AAAAGTTTTTTGTACTAAAAAATACAAAATACATTTTACCACAAATATATTTTTATTGTTTCTTGAGAAAAAATATATTACAAAGCAGTACAATAAGTGAGTTTTTAGAGATTGTAAGAAAAAACAATGAGATAATTTTTCATTAGATTATGGATTGCGAATTAGGATTTTGTAATTTCATTGCGTTCAATAACAAAATTCAAGCTTATTTCCAACCGCTCGTTCCTCGCGGAGAAGACTATACCCACAATAACATACCGATAATAATTTTGTCACTGCGGTGTTAGGTTTCTTAATGAAATGAATTTTAGCGAAGTTGAATTTACAAAACGTTCATCCACAATCCACAATATGTAATCTGTAGTTAATAATATTTATAGTTTAGAAATAGATTTATTGATAAAAGTCATTATAATTAAACCATTTTCTCTTTTATTGAAATATAGTTTCTGTCCGCTATGCCTTTTAATTCGTTATCAAGATAATGTTTTATTATTTCATTGTTTTTTGCCTTTCTGCCTCTAAAAACTTCAGTATAACATGACTCTCTTCCAAACCAATAAAATTCAAAATTATTTTTAACATCCTGATGCCTTATAACCATAGGTATAGTCTCATCAAACTGGTATATCTTACTATATTTAAAGAACATTTCAGGAAATTTTGCAAACACATCTTTCTTATCCATTCTTGCAATATAATATTTAACTTCATGATCATAAGCTTGCTCCACAATTGAATTTTCTAAATTTCTAACTTCTAATAACACTTTTTCTATAATTTTATATTTTGGGTGATTTAGCCAATAATCATAACAAATATATTCTATTTGTGGAATTTTATAATTTCCTTCAAATATTTCTGTGATTCCATCACTTAATTGAAAATCTTTTGTTATTTGATTATCTTTTGATACTACTAAGTTCAGAGTATCAACTGCATTGTCTTTAAACCAATCTTTACCTTGTTGTTTTGCTGTTTCATATGATTGAGTTGCGATTTGTTCTACTATATTTTGTGGTATATCTTCTTCATTGGTTAGATTGTTTTTAAGCATATATTTTTCATTGTATCGGTAAATCCATCTCCATCTGTTTGCTGTATCGCCAACATCTAGTGATATTTTATTTATTTTAAACTTTACTTTCTCGGTTTTCTTTCCTGTTGGTTTTCCATCTTCGTTAAGTATGTCAAAATCCATAATCAAGTTATTTGACAAATTTAATAAATCTTGTATTATTTCTCTGAAATGCCCACCTTGATAATAATCTTTTTCTAAAGACACTAACAAAAATAAATTAATCTCTTGAATACCTTGTTCATACATTTTTAAAAGGTATTTTTTTAAGTTTAGGTAATTAAATTCCAAATTGATCGCTGTATAGTTATCATTAATATTAAGCATTTTTAATCACCATATTTATATTTTTATTTAACCTTTTTAATTTGAAGTATTGTAATACATTATATGAAATAATGCTAGTTTTTTATTTTTAATCCTCAACAGGTAATTTTAATATTATTTTTATTATTAATCAACTTTTAGTAATATTAATTTTTATTTAACTAAATTTTAGTAAATATATTAATATTTTTTTATTTTTTTGCTTGACATTCTATTATTTTATGGTAATATTGTCATTGTAATAGTGAGTTTGATGTTTTTATATATAAAAAATATTAAATTTAACTATTCATAATGGGGAGTTGATGAGACTTTATTAAAAGATTAGTGGTACAATTCATATTATATGTTGTTTACTACAACTGCTAATCGTCAAACCTTCTAAAGAGCTTGAATAAATTAATAATTTTCTCCCGATCGCAAATTAAATCAGCTCCCCACTTTTTAAAATCTTGCAATTAATTTAATTTCTTATATTCTCTAACTAATCGAATGCGATGTTGGAAATGTTTGATAGAACAAAAATAAATTTTATAAAAAGATGGTGGCTGTCTATTGATAGGCCGATGTTTTTTCTTATATTTGCTGTTCTTGTTCTTGGTAATATTTTTGTTGCGTTGGCTAGTCCAGTTGTTGCAAATAGAATTGGTATTGCGACAAATACTTTCATTATTAAAAATATAATTTTTTCAATTTTGGGTTTTTGCATTATTATTGTGACTTCTACATTGAGCGAGGAAAGGATTAAATTTTTGGTACCGTTGGGTTTTGTTACTTTGATTTTTCTTATGATTGTTGTTTTGCAGTTCGGAACTCAAAATAAGGGTGCCGTTAGGTGGATTTATTTGTTTGGATTTTCACTTCAGCCTTCTGAGATTGCAAAACCATTGTTTGTTGTTTTTTCGGCTTTTGTATTAACTAATTTTAAAAAAGACCAAAATTTCAATATTATTTTTTCAGGGTTTTTGTATGTTGTTTTTGCATTTTTGTTGATATTGCAGCCTGATATTGGTATGTTGATTTTGGTGTCTATAGTTTTTGCGACTCAATTATTTTTGATAATGATTAAGTTAAAATACTTTGTTTGGTTGAGTTCGTTGGCTGTTGTGGCTTTTACGAGTTTTTATTTTTTATTCCAGCATTTTCGTGATAGAATTGATACATTTGTTAAAGGCTTGTTTTTGGGTGGTGAAAAAACTTATCAGATGCAAAAGTCATTGTCTGCTTTTACTAATGGTGGATTTTTAGGTAAGGGTCCGTTGGAGGGATCGGTAAAAAATTATATACCAGACGCACATACTGATTTTATTTTTTCAGTAATTGGTGAAGAATTTGGAGCTGTTGTTTGTTTTATAATAATTTGTATATTTTTCTATATTGCTATTCGTTTTATTTCAAAAGTGGTTGAAAGTAATAGTAATTATAAGTATTTATCTGTGGTTTCGTTGAGTTTTTTATTTTTGTTTCAAGCGTTGATTAATATTGGTGTGACATTGAATTTGTTGCCGACAAAAGGTATGACTTTGCCATTGATTAGTTATGGTGGATCGTCGATGATAGGTAGTTCTTTAACGATTGGTTTGTTGTTTGCATTAACAAAAAGAACATATAACGCTTTGCCTAATAGAAAGATTTTGGAAATGGAAGTATGAAAGTTTTATTATATCAGCCTGATATTGCGGGCAATGTTGGTACGATAATTAGAATGTGTGCTTGTTTGGGGCTTGATTTAGATATTATTGAACCTTGTGGTTTTCCTTTTAACAAAGAAAAAATTAAAAAATCTGGTTTGGATTATGTAGATAAAGTTAATATAACTAGATATTCTTCATTTCAAGAATACAAACAAGCGAACAAAAATTACAGAATTATTTTACTGACAACAAAGGCTTCTGTTAATTATCTTAAATTCAAATTTGAAAAAAATGATATTTTAATGGTTGGTAGAGAAAGCGCAGGAGTTCCTGATGAAATTCATAATTCTGTTGACGGTAGAGTTGTTATAGAAATGCAAGAAAATACAAGGTGTCTTAATGTGGCAATGAGTTTAGCTATGGTCGTTGGAGAAACTTTAAGACAAATTAATCTGTAGATTGTTGCTTTTAAAAATATTCTTGCTACTGTTCAATTATAAATTGAATAATATATTTCATATGACTAAAAAATTAGAAATTTATAAATGTCCTTTTTGTGGTAATATAGTTAGCCTTATGCATTCTGGCGAAGGTGAGTTAGTATGTTGTGGAAAACCAATGATATTACAAAAAGAAGGTATGACTGACGGTGCCTTAGAAAAGCATGTTCCAGTAATAGAGAAAAAAGGTAATGGTTATTTAGTAAAAGTTGGAGCTGTAGAGCATCCAATGGTTGACGCTCATTACATAGAATGGATTGAGTTGATAACAACAGGCAAAGTTTATACAAAATTTTTAAAGCCTAATGATAAACCAGAAGCATTTTTTGATTGCATAAATGATGAAAAATTTACAGTCAGAGAATATTGTAATTTACACGGTTTATTCAAGAAAGAAAAATAAATATTTCTATAGGAGTGGATTTATAATTCACTCCTATTCTTATCAAAGTGTTGGATTTTCTGTTGCAGTATTAGGTTTAGTGTGGTGTTAGATCTTCACCATAACTGCCCAACAAAAAATAGTGGCTAAGGTAATTTATTTTGAAAATAGGAATGAATCTAAAAATCTTTCCTTACTGTTCGAAACCTAACCACCATCTAGACCAATGATTAGGTTTTAATCAATAAAGGTCTTTGAATCCTACTAGTATAATAAGCTTTAGGCGTTTAATCGCAATGCCATCAGCTAAGTTGGCGGATTACTTTTAACACAAAATTATATAGTCTTTCACATTTTAGTTGCAACATATAATATTTTTTTTAATATAGACATATATACAAATAATATTATTATAAACTATGGGATTTTATTATTCATTAGAACTGAGACAAAAAGCACTGAAA
>JAQTXT010000127.1 GCA_028688645.1 Rickettsiales bacterium | reverse complement strand
AAAGAAGAGCACCATAGACTAAAGTCAATGGAAAGAGAAAAAAGCAAAAAGAGCAAACATGATGTGAAGAGGTTAAAAGTTTTATTTGCAGAATAATGTTTTCCAATAATTAATCGTTCAAGTGATAAACTTAAGAATTCAAGTCGTTCTATGGATAAGCCAGTTGATAGAAAATTTCAATTACTTTGAGATCATGTTATATTTTTCCATTTATTTTTATAAAAATTATAAATAAAAACATAAATCTCTTAAATGAAAGGAATTTAAAAATATTTTGAAATTAAATGATTAATAAAAATAACCCAAATATGTAAGTTGATTAAAATAAAAACCTTATAAAATCAATGAATTAATTATAATTGAATTATGGATGATATGGTCAATTCCAGCATTCCACCTTAAAATAGTCAATGATTACTGTCACTGAGTCACCTCTGGTATTTTCCTACACAGCTGTGATTGGATCTTTTTAAAAAGCGTTTTTTGCCATCAAAAGGTTATAACCCGCATATGTCTTCATGTAACTAATATAAGCGCTTTTAGGCATGGTGACTTTGATATCTTCAGAATCATATTTAACGTTTTTAAAAAACTCCTAAAACGGGTATTATTCTTTATTTTTGTAATGGTCATGAAGTTCATCTCGATTGAAGGAGAATTCTGGTTTTGTTTCTTTTGTTAATTCATAGAACTCTTGGTAAGCCTTATCTTGGTTCTCATCTTATAAACCTTTGACAATATATCCGATCATAATGACTTTTCCTTCAAGGTTCAAAATTCTTTTAATCTTAGCCAATGCCTCTCTGATAGGCAACCAATGCAGAGCTTGACCTATTGTTATCAAATCATAGGTTTAATTCTCAGACAAACTCAAAACATTGCATTTCTAGATTTCAATTTTTGAGTTTAATGAGGTAAGTTACGTGTTGAGTTGAAGTCTGGCTGCTTCTAACATTTTGTCACTGATATCAGTTCCCTTGCAGAAGTTGAAAAATTGGGCAATATTGAAAAGTAACTGTCCTGTTCCCATTGCAATATCAAGATATTTTTATCTTGAAATCATAGAATTTACCGTCTAATCATAAAGGGATTCAGGATATTTGGGTCTGAACTTTCCATAGTTCTTTCCCTGATTCTAAAAACCAAAAGTGTCTGCCATTTTCTTTCCTAACTAAACAAGTTTTAATAAAATTCAAATATTAGATTATAGAAAAAAATTAGAATTTAACAATTGTCAATATCTGTTTTTAATATCTGAGCTTTTTTATTCATATAAATACAAAATTAAAAATTAAAGTGACAAAATCAAAGTTCTTTAAAAATAACCATGTATTTGCTCTCATAAGGACCTTTTTGTACTCTGCCATCTTTTTTTATAAATTATCTTTCCGAAAAGTCTATTTTTGGGATTCAAAAAATCTATAAATAAAAATTTCTTAAAAAAGAGCTGTTTCTTTAAAAACTGGCTCAAATGTAAACAAAATGCTCTAATTCATTATAATTTTAATGAGAGAAAAGAAAAAATTCCTTATCTGTTTTTGATTTTATGAATAAATCCAAATTTCAATTTTTTGTAAATTGAATAAATTTTAATATAAAAACTTCAAATCAAACAAGCTTTTTGAGTTTAATTTCAGTTTAATGATTCTTTTCTTTTATGCCTCAATTGACTAAGGAAAATTATATAAAAATCAAAATATGAAAAATAACAAAAAATATCAAATAATTAAAATATGATTTGGAATTAAAATATTTTGTTGAAATTTTGATATAATATTAATCAATGGATAATTTATTAAAGAAGTTTTAATATTTGATAGTATTTAAAATTGATTAAAAAGTTGTTTATAATGTTTGAATAAAATAGTTTATTAATAAATCAAATACCACATTATATTTTGAAGAAATCGAAAATTAGTGTTACTTCTTTGTTTTATCCTGTTTATATTTTTGTTAAAGGGTTGGTATCATTCTTTTTCTTTTATAAGTATTGATTGTAACCTGAATAAGTTTTCAGATAACAGATGTAAGCGTTTCGGGGCATCGAAACCTTAACTTATTCTGAGAAACGTACTACTTCAGGGAACAATTCGTCAAAGGGATATTTCTCTTTGTTACTATAGTGGTTGTGCAATTCGTCTCTATCAAAGTCGAAGAGTGGTTTGACTTTGGAGTAAAACTCATTGAATTTCTCATTTTATTCTTTCCCCTACATTCCTTTCAATACGTACGATAACACTAACAGCTTACCCTCAGGTTATAAATGATCTTTGAGCTTTATCAAAGATTATCGGACAGGAAACCAATGGAGAGCTTGACCGATTGTTATTAAATCATATTTTTCTTATGATGGCAACTCCATCACATTTTTTTTTTCAATTTTAATTTTAATTTTCCCTTTCAAATCTTTAAAATTTTGCTAAAGTTAGAAGTTTGCTGTCTTTAGCATTTTTTAACTTATATCAATGCCCTTACTTGATGAAAAATAGGGAGCGACATTGAAAAGAAGTTGACCTGTTCCCATAGCGACATCAAGATATTTGTTGTGTGATTTAATTTTTTTTATTGTGTACTCATACAAACATGAAGGATACTTAGGTCGGAACTCATTGTAAAATTTTCCTTGAGTTTAGAATCCAAAATTATCCATTTTCCTTTATTTTAAATTATTGATTTTAACGATTTTAATTTATTTATTATAAAAATATTTTGAAATTCTTTGCATTAAATAATCACAATTCGTCAGATATTGTTAAAATGTTATGTTATTTGCTTGATATTGAATATTTTTAATATAAATTATTTACAAACTTTACCTGATCAAGAACCTTTATCATGAAAACAGGAAAAATATAATGGTGTCAGGAAGTACTTTTGTTTTAACTCAAGGAAATTTCCCTCCTTCAAGAACTAATTCCTCTCTTCAACTCTAAAAAGTGGAAGAATATTTCTAAGATTTTCAAATAAAGAGGTTTTGAACGTTCAGAAACAGAATGTAGAGAAAAATGGGTCAACTTCTTCAATCCTAAAATAAAAAACTCAGACTGGTCGAGAAAAGAATTAGAGGTCTTATACGAGTCTTATCAAAAACACAGAACTCAGTGGTATTTGATAGAGAAAATGCTGCCAGGAAGGTAAAAATTGTTTAATTAAAGAACCCAGAACAAAATAAAGAATCGCTTTTATGGAACCATTCGAAACTTTGTGCGTTTTATAGTCAGATTTTTTAACAAAGAAACGAAATCTTACTCAACTTAGATTAATAGATTGTCCCCCAAATACTTAAACATGGTTTATGAGTCTGAATAAGGTACAAATATGCAATTATGAAGTGTTCTAGTTTATGAAAGGAGAGCTTCCAAAAGTTATAAAGGATTTATGTTATCTATTCGATAGAAGTCAATTCTCCAAAAAAGTAAAGGAAAATAAATAAATGTACTTCAGACTTTTTAAGGAGCTAATCGCTATTTTCAATTCAAGTCAAAAGGAAGATTCTGAGCCGCAAAACTCATAAAGTGAAGGTTAGTCAGAAAATGAGCAAATTTAAAAAAAATAATTCTAAAACCAAAATCAGTTCATAAATCCCCACCATTACATTCCATCTCCTTTTATGTACCCCTCTTACTTCTTTTTTTACCCAAATCACCTTCAATGAAGAAAAATTATTTGCTGTTTCGCCAAGAAATATCATATTCTAAAAAGGAAATAATAATTTGATTTATAACATTTTTAATATTAAAACAAAAAATATTATTTTAAAATCGAAAATATTATACTCTTTTATTTAAATTATATTCAAAAAATTCATTGGAAATAAGTTTTAAAAAATTTTGGATTTTTGTTCATTTAGATTATTTTAATTTTAATTTTACAATCTTTATAAAATTTTGACTTTAGAAAACATATATTTAATTTTTTATTTGGGCATTTACAGCTTTTAGTTTTGATTTATGGTCTGATATTGAAAATATGAATAATTTGATTAATTTTTGGCGAGTAAATAAATCATTTTAAGGACTCACTTAACCTAAATACAAATCAAAGAAAAAAGGTGATCTTCAATTAAAGCCTTGGATTAATTTCAGATGGTGATATTAATTGCCTTGAAATCTGAGCCCTGAAAAAGTATCAATAAGCAATTTAATACAATTATTGGATCAATAGAAGTTTTTGGACATATTTTGTAAAATAATGAAATAAAAGTTGATATTTTAAAATGATATTTTATTGATTTTAAATTAAATGATTCAAAATTAATTTTTCCCGATTAGTTTTCAATATTTTATTTACTCCTTTAATTTAAATTATTTTAATTTTCTTTAAATCTTCAATAACTTTCAAATAATCAAATTTTAAGCCTTATCAAACTTTGAAAGTCATCATTTCGGCATTTTACACCTTTAGTA
>JAQTXT010000126.1 GCA_028688645.1 Rickettsiales bacterium | reverse complement strand
TTAAATCTAAACTAAATAAGAAAAAGTAAAATATTAAGTAAAAAAATAATCAATCTATTAGATATACTAGTTTATTCCTCATACTCTTTTTAAAAACTTACGAACTCTTTCTAAATCTTTTTATATCTCACTTTCGCCTGAAACGCAAGGCCTCTTTTTTTGGTAACTGTTAAACTATCCTTTCATTATCATAACTCCTTCATTCAAATGACTATATTATGTATTTTCATTAACAACAATCTCAACTTGGGTATCTTTAGATTTTTGCTTTGATTGGCATGAAACTGACTTTTTTACTATTTTTACTTACTTATTGTCTTTTTTCTTTAAAGAATCTGTCAAAAAATGGTAAGTTTGACCCAATTGTAAGAAATGATTTTAAGAATCTTTCTTTGAGCTTATCTTTTCGGTATTTAGGTTGTCCCACATTGAAACAAACATCAAAGCATCTGATGTATATGTGAATCTGAATAGTGATTCATTTTCTCTATAAACTCGAGTTAATTGATTTGTAATTGATGGAAAGTTGAACTCTGACCATTTTCTAAGTTAATTTTCATAATCTTTTGTTTAATCCTTAAGGATTTTATATGTTAGTGAATCTGAATTTATGTTATTAATCAGTTTGGTGGCATTTATAATGAACTTATCTAAAGTAAAGTAAATAAAAGCCTCTTGATTAGTAATTTTTCTCAAATACTCTTAAAAATTTTGTTTTGGGTCTTTTGTTTTATAGATCATTATTGTCAAAAATTGAACATATAAAGTTGGTTAGGTGTTTTCTGAGTTATCAATATCTTTTTTTTGAGGCGCTGATGTTTTGATTTTTTCTTCAGATAGCTCCTTAGCTTTAAGAAATCTCTGATAAATTGTTAGAAGGTATCTTACAAAGTTATATATCGTTTTAGTGGCAATAAAAGTATGTTAATTTGGCCCTTAGAAAGGATTTTATAGTTATTCTAATGGAAGAGGGTCTATTTCTTACTCTATTATATCGTGGAACTGCTCAATGATATCTTTGTAAACTTTACGATCTTTTCTGGGTTAATTTAAAGGGTCAACATGATTTGCAAGATGATTTCCAAAAATCATGTTATTCGTGTTACTATTTTAGTTATTTTAATTTGATAGTGAATGATTTTGGTTTAAAGTACCGTTGCATTTGGATTCAATATAATTTAAGATTGAAGGGTCTTTTGTGAGTCTTCGATGAATTTGCTTTTTGAACAGTCTCAACACAATAAGCTCAAAAATTAGTTTCTTTTGACAGTGATATAAAACAATCTCTAATACATCATTGAAAATCTCTTGATTTTCGAATGACATAATAAAAAGTATTTGATTGTGAGGGAACAATGGATAAAAAGCATCTTACTTTTTATCATAATCAGATAACTCTACTTTCCTATCTTACAAAAGTTTTTGTTTGGTAATGTTATCAAAAGTATTTAAAACATGAGATCGTGTATGCTGGAGAGCTTAGCGGTCATTTATTTAATCTTAGAATTCATCTATTTGCTGTAGGATCTGATTTTTTCTTAATTCAATTTCCTTTTCCCACCTTTGAGTTGAGTTGAATTTTTTATCATTTTTTCTGAAATAGAAACATCGATAATCAAGACTTTTTGCGAAGTTCTTGTTGGATACATCTTCACAAGTTTTATTGAATTTTTATTTACATTTGTAAAGTTCTTACATTTTTTGATACAGTCTTGGTAGGATAACTTTTTTCGCAATTATTGGCTGAGATATCATGATATTGAAGACATTTTAGTAAGGATAAATTTTAGCAAGTAATTTTTGTAGAAGAGGAGAATTGAGATTTTTATTATTTTATATTCTTGAGATGGCGCCCTTGATCGTTGAAATAGTTTGATCAATTTCATACTTTTCTTATTAGTTTTTGAATAGCTGTTATTCGAATTAATTTTTTCTTGCAATAACAAAACTGCCTTCCGATCCTAAAGGCACTGAGCAGCAAATTCTATTAAGGAATTTTTCGCATTCATTACTGACCCATTTGCGTGAATAGTTTGCATATCCGTCGGGAATGATGATATAACTGTTACCTACTTGTTCGACTGGATATTTAGCATCTACAAGGTCAGTGAGCGGAGCAAATATTGTTAATTTTTTTCTTGTGTTTTCCAATTCTTATGCATATTGGAAAAGCATGTTGAAAGATGAAGGATCGCTCAAATAAATTGGTTCAATAAGTGATTTGAATTACTTCAATGTGATGATACATCTTCTGTACAGACTCAAAATCTTTGCAATTTATTTTGAGTAACGGTGACCGTCTATTCTTACAACTAATTCCTGTTCTGTTAGTTCTTATATTGTTGTTGATACCACGATAGGTAAGGGTGCAGGTGTTATTAATGGTATAATTTTTTACCTGTGATCGCCTTTAATCCAATTGAAGACAGTGTCCAACAATGGTCCTGACTTTTCATTTTGCATGGCTATTTATTTGACTTCTGAGTTTGTATAAGGCTTTTTAGGAATTGAAGCTGAATTAGCTAGACACTTATTAAACTACTCTACAAGATCTTAATCTTGTTGGAATAATTTTGCCATACGCATGAATGTATCAATAGCTCCAAAGGCTGGTTTATTTTGTTCTCTCCATTCGTTGAGGAGCTACTTTACGTTATCATATTGCTAACACTTTTCTATTATGTTGATAAAGTTTTGGCAGTTTCGATTGAATTGCGTGGCGGTCATTGCCATTTTCAATACTCAAACTATTATTATAAACTTGAACTTTCAAATCTACATTCATTATAAATGGAAATTCATTTACTCTTTATTATTATTGTTTTTTTAACATCAAATAACCAAAACTCAAATATTAACTCAAATTAATCAACTAAAATTAGCATATTAAACTTTATTAATGCTAATCGCCTGACTTTTTATATAATTATTAATTTTAAAAAGTATTTTCTAGTTTTTTTCACTTTTACGTTTCTGTGGAAAGTTTTCTATCTTTTTTACTTTTAAATATTAATTTTTTTTCAATATATCGCCATTAAAAACTCAAATGGTAAATTCTAAAAAAAATTACATATTTCTTTCAAAGTAAAATTTTAAATTTAAATTCAAAGAAAGATTTAATATGTAATTTTATAAAATTTAACTGTTTATAAAAATTTGAATTTCATGAAAAAAGCAAGCACAAAAAGCAAGCAATTCAACGCTAAGGCTTTCGAAAGACCTGGGCTCACTGAAGAAGAAGTTCTTGAAATCAAAGAGGCCTTTGATTTATTCGACACCGATGGAGGAGGATCTATCGATCCAAAAGGTATCATCATAATTTATTTTTAGAGCTTAAGGCCGCAATGACATCTTTAGGATTTGAATCGAAAAATCAGACCATTTATCAAATGATTGCTGATTTGGATTCTGACGGATCAGGTCAAATTGATTTTTAAGAGTTCTTGACTCTTATGACAGCAAGAGTTTCAGATAAGGATTCTAGAGAAAACATTAGAAAAATATTTAACTTATTTGACGATGAAAAGACTGGTTTTATCTCAATTAAGAATCTCAGAAGAGTTGCAAAAGAATTGGGCGAAACAATCGATGAATCTTAACTTCAAGAAATGGTTGAGAGAGCTGACACGAATGGAGACGGTTTGGTTTCTGAAGAAGAGTTTTACAATATCATCACAAAAAAGACATTCGCAAACTGATCAAATTAATTATTATTTTTTGTTTATATTTTTTAAGTTAATGATGGATTAAAAAAATCAAAAACTTTCATTTAGCAAAAGGCGAATGGCTGCATTTTTTGTGGTCATGTTGAGGATCGTCATGGTTTAAACATTTTATTTCTTTAAATTTGTGTGAACTTTTTACTCTTAGAGATTTTTCATAAAAAGACACTTCTTTTTATTTTGAAGATTTTTCTCTGGGTGCTTGTCTCATTTAACCAGCAGCTTCAGGGGAAATTCTTACATTGCGGGTGGCAGAAACATTGTTGAAATAATTCCTCGACTGATTAACAGTTTAATCAAGTCTGTTGAATTGACGATCATTTTGAGGCGACTTAAAAAAAGGCGCATTTGGAGAAGACGGAAAATCAAAGGATTTTTTTGAAGCTGCAGTTGGTGACCCAAGTTGTATTTTGTCTTTTAATAAATTAACCAATTTAACATTAGCTTATTGAAGTTTAATTTCAAGATTTTTATATTTCTTTTTAAGTTAAACATATTTGCGGCTAAGCTCTTGATTTTTATGTCTTTCATCTTCCAGTAAGAGTTTATATTTTTGTTTTGATTCATTTTACTTTTCGAAGTTTGTAGAGCTTTTCACTCTATTGAGGCCATTTGGCTGAGTGGAGTGAGTGATATTTTTTGTTTATTCATAACCTTATTAATTTGGATGTGATTCCTAATGCATAATGTTTTGAATGGGTTTTTTTGTTTTTCTTTTTTATAAGATCTCTTTATTAAACTATT
>JAQTXT010000125.1 GCA_028688645.1 Rickettsiales bacterium | reverse complement strand
AAAAAATATGGGCAATCAGAATCCAAAAGGCTCTGCACCACAACCACAGGGAGGACATGCAAAAAAAACTGCACCAACTCCTGAGCAAACTGAGGATGATAAAGCTATAAGACTTGAAAAAACTATGTTAGTTTTGGACCGTCAGATAAAAGCTTTTGAGGATAAATAAAAGAAGTATTAAGTTACAGTTGATCAGCTTAAAGCTAAAGCAAAATAATTTGTTCAACTTGGAAAGAAGGCTGAAGCAAGAAAATTTTTGTAGCAGGCCACAAAACTCAAGAAACATTCTGAAGTATTTCTTTTATTAATTTAAGAACTTCGCTATTCGTCGTAAAGTATTGTAGAACAAAAAATTCCAATTGTAAACTGCAATGATGGACAAAAATACAGTCAGCTCACTTTAAAGTGCACAATAACACTTAAAAGATCAATAAAAAGTTAATGATAAACTTGAAGAGATTATTTTCCAAACTCAATAACAAAAAATGGTCCAATAGCAATTAAATGATAAGCTCAAGGACATGGCTGATGACGACTAACTTTTATAAGATGTTGATGTACTTTTTCATTGTAACTGTAGGATTTAATGGCGGAAATTTAAAGAGATCTCAAAAAGGAAACTGCTCAAAAGATCCCACAAAAAACAGTCCAAGTCACAACTCAGAAACAAAAGCAAAAAGATGAAGAAGATTAAATTTCTAAAATGATGGCTGAACTGTGAAATTAAAAACTAAAATTTATTTTGATTTAGATTAAAATCTATACTATTTAAATTAAAATCTTAAAATTAAAAAATAATTGATTTTAATATTTTTGACGAAATCAAAGCTATCAAATGATCATTCAACTGTTAGCAAGAGTGGTAAGGTTGTTTCTTTGTTTCTCATTTAAACCACCCCAAATAGCTTGGATATTGGCTTTGAACAATTATTCGTTGTTAATCTTAACTAAGTATTCTTTGATTTTGTTTTTAATTGCATCGTTGTAGATTTTAGCGTTAGAAAGTAAATCTCCAAAGACAGAAAGAACTTTCACGACGTTTTGAAGTCTGCTATCATTGGCGTCACCCAAAATTAAAGCATCTCTGTTTAACATAATGTCACACTAAAATAAAATAAAAATGTACCAAAAGTTCGTGTTGAGTGATAGCCTCAGGTTTATCATGTCTCAATGGCAAGAATGAGAACCATGAGTAAATGTATGTTCTGATATCGACAGCTTCACTGTGAGTTTTAATGAATTTACCGACGGCAGCAACTGCATTGTCTTTACAATGTCCGTAACTCTTTTCTTTTTCAGCTCCTTTTGGAAGTTTAGCAGCATTGATTAAACTGGTGAGATAGTTTTGAAGTGCTTCAGCATTCATAACTCCAGCTGGTGTGCTCTCTGCGAAAATACCCAATCCGTAGCAAGCAGCTTGTCTCAAAACGCAGCTTTTTTCTTGAGAGAATTTGGCAAGAATGTTGGCAAATTGGAACCATTCTCCTTGAAGAACTTAGTAACCCAAATATTCAACCATATCGTCAATCAAGAAGATACCGAATTTGTGCATAATTTCAGATTGTCCTTCTTTAAAGGCACTTGGAAGAATGTTGCTAATTAAGAATTTAGCCAATTCGATAGTCATGGTCTTATGTGTTTTAAACAATATACCAATGAGTTCTGAGATGGCAACTTGAACTTCTTCTTCTTGTTTAATTTCCTCACCAATCATTTCTTTCTCTTCTTCATCAACATCCTCTTATTGAGCAATGTTCTTTGAGGTAGTTTTCTTTTCATCAGAAAGTTTGAGTAAGTTAAGCATCTTTTCAGAGAAAGCTTTAACTTCTTCTTGAGACAAGAAACACAAATCGAGTTCTTCAATGACGCTTTTCAAAGTTTCTAACTCAACAATCATAATGTCAGTATCGAATTCTCTTTCAATGGTTGTGACCAAAGTTGACATGAAGTGTCTGGCGAGTTGAATAGCAACAGGTTGATTGGTAATCTTGATGGCTGAGATCAAGTTTGGAAGACATTTACAGGCTTCTTCCTTAACATCATCATTTGGATGATCTTGAATAATGGTGCAAAGAAGTTGGACAGTTTTTTCAACATATGGACCATATAATTCCTTAAGTTGCTCAATGAAAACGTTCAACATAGAAATAGCAACTTCAGCTTCTTCAGTTTCAAAAGTGTTGGTTCCAAAGTTATCAGCGGTTTCATCCTCTTTCTTTTCATCTCCAGTGGTAACTGGACTGCTGACCATTTTAAGTTCATTATTGATAACATTCTCAACTAAAGCGAATAATGAGGGTAAGATTCTGTCCAAATAGGTTCCAAGTTCTTTTCCGTAAACCAAACAAAGTCTTTGCCATCCTGCCAAAATGTAGGTTTTTTGTGGGTCAGTTTGTTAGAATGAAGATTGTTGCATATTGATCATTAAGTCAATTAATTTTTGTGCAACTGGCTTGAACATTTATCCTCCAACAGAACTTGCAATGATGGTCAAAGTTTCGATGGTTTGACCCTTAAGTTGCTTGTATTATTTACTACTGTATTTTTCATTTTCAAAGAAGTCAAACATCAATCGAACAGTGTTTTCAAGATAAGGAGCGTAATTTTCTTTAGCAACTTCGACAACTGATGAGATAGCGCTCAAACAGCTTTCTTTAACCAAAGATATTCCTTTACTGATATGTTCAAGTAACAAAGCAACCATTTGTGGAAGACTGCTTTAGACTTGTTCCCATTTCATACCTTCTAAAAAGTTAGTCAAAGCAGCAGCTGAGTGAGAAACAACTCTTGGGACTTGATCGTTAAGCAAGTTGATCAATTCTGGTAAAATAGTGCTACCATAAACTTCTTGGAACTTAGGTTGCATATCGTCAGAAATTTGACCAATAGCATGGCATGAGGCATATCTCAACATTGGGTTTGTATCTCTCATGAATGCAATAATCATTTGCAAGATTGATGAGATTTTTTCTGGTTCATCAATGTACTCTCCAATTTGTGATAAAGCCATAACAGCAGTGTATTTGTATCTCCAATCAGGTTGTTGAAGTAAAGTTTGGATAGTTTCGGATAAAATACTCATTATTTCTTATTCACCAACTGAGTAGATTAATCTATCAATGGCTCCCATACCGAATCTGGTAGTTTCAAAATCTTCATCATCCTCCATATCTTCGTTATATCCTTCAGGTGGGCACATCCATGATTCAGAAATATCGTTTTCAATTTCAACCATATGGTGGAAAATCATCTCAATAACGTTTGTTAAGACATCTTTCTTTTTTCTGTAAAGAACTGGATACTTTTCAGCATAATCAACAAGAATTTATGTGGCCATTCTCTTAACACCACTTTCAAGATCTTTAATTTTGAAGATGTTTTGCAAAAGTTCGTTGAGTTCTTTAAATCTCTTCTTGAAGAATTTAGGTTCAATATCGATCATTTCTGACAAAACTTCAAGACCTTCTTCGTTGCTGTTGTTTTTCAAAAGAACATAAACAGCTTCAAAGAGTGGAAGGACGATTTATTCGAATTGTTTGTGCTTTTTAGTTTCTAAAACTTCAAGATATGATGAGAAAGATTTCAAAGCAGCCAATTTAAGTTTTTCATTTTCATGACAGAAAGAGTTCTTGAAAAGGGCATACAAATCGTTTGAGTCTTCCTTGAAATATTCAGGACAGAAAGTGAAGAATGATTCAAGAATGTAGAAAGCTGCCAAGTTTGATGAGACGTTTGGATCTTGGAAAAGAGTGTAAACGTTCTTTTTGAAATCTGGCCAGCTGGTTGACTCTGTTGCAATGATACTACCAGCGACTTCTCCCAAAGTGTCAGCAATGTGTCTTTGCATGCTGAGATCAGTTTATTTATAAATGACCTCAAAAAGTTTAACTTTAATGAGTTCTTGATTGGCAGGGATCAATTTGCTCCAGACATTTGAATAAGTTGAAGGACTGAAGTTGGACAAACAGAGTCTGATTTGAGAAGCTGAGAAGTTTCTAAGTTCAGTTGGATATTGTCCTAAAATAAGAGCCGATAAAGGAAATATAAAAACTCGTGAGAGTTTTAAAAAGTGAAATTACCATCAAGAATGCCGATAAAGGCGGTCATTAATTCATTGGGTTTTTCATTTCTCAAACTAACGAGGGTTTATTCTGATTGTTTTCTTAAAGCCTCGTTGCTGGGCTGAAGAATGTTGGAGATAAGGATGGCAAGTTGATCGAGTTCGCTCATGTTGAAAGTCTTGATATAACAACAAAAAATAATAATAAATATCTTGAATATTTGGTTTATAAATTCTCAAAATATATTCCCTAAATATTAATGACATTAAATATATTACTAAAAATAGGTATTAATAAAAATAAAGTTTGTGAAATTAAATTGTGATGATAAATAAGCCAAAATTTATTGTTTTTTATAATTTAATCAGGTTCAGAAGAAAATTGCAAATTCTAATTAACTTTAAAATAGGTTAATTTTTGAAGAATCATTAGTCAACTGAAATGAGGTTCTTTCTTTATTCATTTAACATCTTTT
>JAQTXT010000011.1 GCA_028688645.1 Rickettsiales bacterium | reverse complement strand
AGCTATGACCGTATGAATAATATTATTATTTATATGCTTAAAAAATGACTTTTGCAGAACAAATATTACAATTTAATAATAACCTTTCACAACAAGCACTTGCTTTGCCTACTGGATTTAAAATTATTAATCCATTTGTAGGAATTCAAAAGGAGCAAGTCAAAAAAGTAACGACTGCATTTTATCAAAAATATTATAATGATACCCATACCCGTCGTCTAATACTTAGAAGCTCGCCTGCACGACGTGGCACAGCTATAACAGGAGTTCCTTTTGAAGACATCAAACATCTTCAAAATAAAACAGGGATCTACATTAATAAATTTTTTTTAAATCAATCTTCATCAGGATTTCTATACGATGTTATTGAAAAATATGGCGGTTGTGAGAAATTTTATACTGATTTTTATATGAATTTTGTCTGCCCCTTGTGTATAGTTAGAACAAATTCAAAGTGTAATGAAGTAAATTGTAATTATTATGAAAACAAAGAATTGCAAGAAGTTTTGTATCCTTTTATTGTCAATACAATTCAAAGTCAAATAGGTTTTGGAATTGATACTTCGGTATGCTATTGTATTGGAAGTGGAGAAAATTATGATTTTTTATCAAAAATCAATAAAGAATATAAGTTTTTTAATACAATTATACCATTAGAACATCCGCGTTTTATCATGCAATATAACTCGAAGCACAAGAATATATTTATTGAAAAATATTATACTTTGTTAAATAACATAGAGTTTATATATGATAATGAAATATTAAAGATTCATAAATAAAACCCTAGAGTTTATTTTGAATTATATCTCTAACTTCTTTGAAATTCTCTTATATAAAAAAATGAACATTCATATATTTTTTCCCACCTTGAAGAAAGCCTGATGATGCAGTGTCTATATTTACAGTCGCTAATCCAAAAAACATATTTTCTACTGGATCTTTTTGCAAAATAACATTTGTTATTTTTTTAAAATTTTTAAAAAATATTCCATAAAATCGATAGCAACCTTTATCTGTTACAGCAAACTTGTTAGCTCTATTAATTATTTATATGATAGTATTATATTCTTATTTGTTCAGAGGAAAAGATTAATAGAAAAAAGTATGCTAAGATTTAGGAGAATTTGTTTATAATAAAATATTAAAAGAAATAGTTGGTTAACAAACTCGGTAATATTATTTTTTACTTATTGCTAAATTAAAATAAAATAATACAATATATACTGTTTGGGTACTTGTACAAAAAAGGATTTATATGTTATTTATTTTAACCATTTTAGGTCTTGCGGCCTTTGAAATTATTAGTAGTATTGATAATGCTGTTATTAATGCTCATGTCATTAATACGATGCAGGAAAAGGCTAAGAAGTGGTTTTTGTTTTGGGGAATTATTTTTGCGGTTTTTGTGGTTCGTGGAGCAATGCCGTTTTTGATTATTTGGAGTACAATGCCTCAGCTATCGGCTTTGGATGCTTTGTTTGCTTCGTTTTCTAGTAGTCCTGAAATGGTGGCTGCTATAAAAACTAGTGCTCCTTTGTTGTTGATTGGTGGCGGTGTATTTTTGTTATTGATTTTTATTCATTGGCTTTTTATGGAAGAAAAGCATTTTGTCTGGAAATTTGAAAAGTTTTTTAATAATCATGCTATTTGGTTTTATGCGACCGCTTCAGTTTTACTTACAGTTTTAGTGTGGACGGCAATTTATAAAAACCCTATGATGACGCTTGCTGCAACTATTGGGTCAACGGCTTTTTTTATTACGCATGGGTTTAAACAACAAGCGGAATTGGAAGAACAAAAATTGATTCATAATAGTAGTATGTCAGATATTAGTAAGATTTTGTATCTTGAGGTGTTGGATACTACATTCTCAATTGATGGAGTTTTAGGTGCTTTTGCATTTACATTCTCGATACCTCTTATTTTGATTGGTAATGGTATAGGGGCTTTTGTTGTGAGGGAAATTACGGTTAAATATGCTGATAAAATTTCAAAATATATATATTTGAAAAATGGAGCTATGTATTCAATTTTGTTTTTGGGTTTGTTTATGGTCCTTGAGAGTTTTGATTTTCATATTCCTGAATATGCATCTCCTTTGATAACATTATTTTGTATTATTTTCTTTTTTTACAAGTCTCAAAGGCATTTAAAAAGCAACAAAGTTAATTAAATTTGTATATTTTAATTATTTAATATGGGTTTTGATAGCTAAAAATAAGCCTTGGACTGTTAAGTAAATTTTTTCTTGTTGAAAGACTATTTTTCTTTACTTTACTTTTTTATGTTTTATATTCGACTTATAGTAATAATAATAAGATGAAAATGTTTAAAACAGAAATTATAGATTCAATATCTAAGAAGACTGGTAATACTAAAGTTGCCGCTGAGGGCATGTTGAATGCTTTTGTTGACACAATCATTGAGGCCGTAAAAAAAGGACAAGATGTTTCTTTGATTGGCTTTGGAAGTTTCAAAGTTGTAAAAACTAAAGCTAAGACTGGAAGAAATCCAAGAACTGGTAAAGAGATTAAGATACCAGCTGGCAAAAAAGTTAAATTTACAATTGGTAAAACTTTAAAAGAATCAGTTAAGAAATAGTTTTATTTAGGTAAAATGGAAGATGGTTGATATAATTTTATCAACCATTTTTTTTAATTATTTTTAGACCTCATCTCCAATAACTCCATCTTTCTGCATACTCCACATCTTCTTGAATAGTCCACCCCTAATTGATAGGAGTTCATCTTTTGTTCCATCTTCAATAATCTTTCCTTTATCAAGAACAACTATTCTATCCATATTATCAAGAGTTGATAGTCTGTGAGCTACAGCAATTACAGTTTTATTTTCCATTAAGTTCTTTAATGCAATTTGAATTTCTTTTTCTGTAATACTATCTAATGCACTTGTTGCCTCATCAAGAATTAAAATTGGAGAATTTTTAAGTATAGCCCTTGCAATAGCTATTCTTTGCCTTTGTCCTCCGCTTAATTTGACTCCTCTTTCTCCAACTAGAGTATCATATTTATCTTCAAGATCATTTATGAAGTCATAACAACAAGCTTTTTTACTTGCTTCTATTATTTCCTCGTCTGTGGCATTAGGTTTACCATAGGCAATGTTCTCTTTTATTGTTCTGTGGAAGAGGATAGGGTCTTGAGGAATGTAGGAGATGTTTTGACGCAAACTTTCTTGAGTTATATCTGTTTTAATATTTTGGTTATCAATAAAAATACCACTCAACCCACCATCAGCTTCGCTGACACCTCCCTTACAAAGGGGGGAGGCGGTAGAATTGACATCGTAAAATCTTAACAACAAACTTATCAAACTAGATTTACCACTACCAGTAAAACCTACTAAGCCCATTTTTTGACGAGAATTAATTTTTAAATTAAAATTTTCAAATATTAATGGTAAATTTGGTTTATATTGAAAATTAACATTGGAGAAATCTATCTCTGCCCTACTCACAATTAATTTCTTTGCTTCTTTGCTATCATTTATTTCTGGATTTATAAATAAGGTTTGAACAGCTTGATTGACTTTACCATAAGCTTCAATTGATTCCATAGTACACATCGCTGCCCAAAAAAGCCACCAGAATATCAAGTTTGCCATACTTAAATTAGCAACCATATCACCTATTTGTATTCTATTATTTAACAAAAGATATAGATTAATAAAGAATACAGAACCAACCGAGACAATTTTAAATGTTGCATTTATTAAATCTAGCCAACCTTTTAAAAACTCAACTTTACCTCTACTTTTTAATATAAGTAGACTTTGTTTTTTTACATTATATCTTTCTATATTTTGCGTTGAAAATATTTTTATATTTAGAATGTTAGCAAAACAATCAATTATTTTTCCAGAGCATTCATTTTCCTTTTTTGAGGTTTTTTCTGAAGTATTTTCTATTTTTAAAGACATAAAAATATAGGCTATTAAATAAACTAAAAAACAGGTAGAAAATACAACACCTAATAACCAATAAGTACTAAAAAATATAATACTCGTAACTAAAAAAGCTAAGAGATTGGTAATTATGTCAAAACTTTTTTCCATAATTTTTTCCATTCCACTTGTAATATCTCCTATTTTAGAATTCAAACTGCCAACAAAATTTTCATTAAAAAATGAATTAGATTGTTTTAATGAATGTTGAAAAATAAAATTTCTTAAATCTTCTTTAAGTTTAAATATCACAGGAAATTCAAATTTTCTAGCTAAACCATATAAAAACAATATCAAATCACCTGTAATAAGATATAAAATTGCTAAAAAAATACCACTTTGAAGAGTTAAAATTCCTTCTGTAGCTTTATTTATAAAAGTTTTCATAACCATATTACAGCCAACAATCGCGAGCTGATTTCCAAATATAAGTATTGAAATTACAATAATTAAATTCCACTTATATTTTTTAACAAACTTCCACAAAAAAGGGATAGTTTTTACCTTATTAACATTTTCAGTCATTTTTTTCCTACTGTATACACAAAATCCATGCTAAAAGCACAAATTACGAAATTAATTACAAAAATAATTAAATTAAACAAATAATTATATATCAAACTTCAAATTACCAAATTAGGTATTAGATGAAAACCTGAACCTCTGGCTAGACCGACAGAGAAAGTAGTTTTATTTGAGTACAGTTACTGTTGTAAACATATTTTTAGTAAAAAGCAAGCAAGGAATTAATTTTCAGCATTACTAAAGTAAAAACATAAATTTTGATAAGTTTATTAAGACAAAAAAGAACTTTTAGGAGAAATAAATAAATTATTTGACATTTTTTTCAAATCGCACTCCAGATATTACCAATGAAATGTTATAATACATTAAGTTGTTAAAGGTCAAGAATTTCTAAATTGCCAAATACAATATCGATAGATTGAACAATTCTTTTTATAAATAGATTTTGCAAAATTTCTAAAAAAAATTTCCTAAATAAAACCATTCACTTCCTAATTTTATGCCATCATGATGTGGCAAAATAATTAAGTAATCTTTTTCGGCAACTATTTCTTCACTATCATCAAATTTTGCAATTAATTCTCCTGATTTAATGCTATCAAGATGTTTCCACGGCTTTGTTAGCTTTCCGTCTTTAGTTTTATAATAGACTTTTTCCATTTTTATATATTTTTGCATTTCTGTATTTAGAGATAATTGATTGTTGGCAATTTTTAAAAAAGATATTGAATTCATAATAGCTGTTTTTGCAATATCAATGCAAGATGGATTGTTATGATTCCCACACTCAATAGTAACGCAAACTTTATTTTGTCTAATACCATATCCACATGAACTATTATCTTCATCACCAAAAATTTCATTCCAACCGACCATTATATGTTCAAAATTTTGTATTAATGTGAAATCTTTAATTTCTTTTGTATCTTTATCTAGAAATGTAAATCTTGGACCATCTGTCGGCATAGAGTGTATATCTAATAAATAATCGCAAGCGTCTATATGTTTGATAATTTCCTGTGAAATAATTTCTTCATACAATTTAGGTTCTTTTATTTCCTTGAAAACTCTGTTTAAGTTAATGTCTATAAATCTTTTACTATTTTCATAGGCTTTGGGATTACAAACTGGTATAAAAGTAATACTACCATTTTCTATAAGAACTTCCTTACTTTTAATTTTTTCAATGATATCATAAATCGATTTTGGACCGCATATTTCATCTCCATGAACAGAACCTAAAACTAATAGGTTCTTTCCTTTTTTTAATCCTTCAAATTTTATAACTTCTAACATAAAATTTACTTTTTATTACATTGAGATACAAAATGGAGATTTTTTTGCAGGATCAGGTCGCTCTACAATTGATTTAGCAGCATCAAATTTAATTTTTTGTGCTAATTCTTCTCCAAGCGGTTTATACAATAAATAACATCTTACTCCATCAGAAGCAACATATTTTTGAAGTGCTTTGAACCCATCTTTTAAACGAACATGTAGATTTACTTTATTATCAGCTGCAACTTCAGCTAAAAGAACGATACTATCATCTTTAAATTTGTTTTTTAATACCGCAATTCCAAAATCTATTAAATGTTGAGATAAACCCCCACCATTATAATCTGATTGAACTATAGTCCCTTTAATTTCTAAAAATTGTTTTATACAGTCAAAACCTGCCAAAATTTCAGGATTATATGCTACTTGAGGAGTTCCTTCAAAAACTTCACAATGTTCACCTTTTAAATTTTTAAGACTAAATGAAGTTTGTCCTATTAACTTACCTGTTGCTAAATCAATAGCTCCTATTGTAATACCATCTTCTAAATTGGTCAATCTAGCAAAATCTAACTCGGTTTTTTCAGTTAAAAAAGAACTTTTACCATCCTCTTTTAATTTTTTCATCATTTGTTCGTGTAAATCTAACAATTGTTTTGCATATACATCAGATGCTAACAATTTTATTAATATGTGTTTTTCCCCAGTTTTTGTTTGTACTATTATAGTTTTTCCAAACAAAAAACTTTGTTCAATACTTTGTTCTGTCAATTTATCT
Source organism: Rickettsiales bacterium (assembly GCA_028688645.1). Classification (GTDB taxonomy): domain Bacteria; phylum Pseudomonadota; class Alphaproteobacteria; order Rickettsiales; family UBA1997; genus CALXSC01. Next base: position 13,131 of record JAQTXT010000011.1, on the reverse strand, counting down.
AATGGATAACTTGACTTTGGTTGGATTTGTGATGCCTCTAAAAATGTTTCCATAAATTCTACTATTTTTAATAATTATATGTTTATACATCAATTATTAAGTTATGTCAATAATTATTTATATAATTATATAAATAATTATAACTTATTAATATAATTATATATTATATGTTTCAATTGAATTTAAAAATATATAATTATATATTGTTCTTAGCAAAAAACTAATTTCTTATGAAAATAGAAAAACAAATTAAAGATTTAATTATAAATAATAAAATCAGAACACAAACAGAATTGAGTGAAAAATTAAAAGCAGAATATAATTTAAATATAACTCAATCAAATCTATCTAATTTATTAAAAAAGATGAATGTAATAAAATCTATTGAGAACAATGATAGTTTTTATGCTATACAAAATATGCCATTAAAGATTGATGAATGGATAAAGAATCTAGTTATTTCAATAAATAGCAATGAAAGTATTATTTTAATTAAAACATATTCTGGTGCTGGTAATATAATAGGTCAAATAATTGATGAACAAAAGCTGAAAACTATAATGGGAACTGTTTCTGGTGACAACACGGTTTTAATAATACCAAATAGTATTAAAAAAATAAAAGAAATAGCAAAAACAATAAATAGTATATTTGATTTATAATATATTGTTTTGTGTATTTTTTTCAAGATGGCTAGTTATTTGTCTCACAAATTTTCCTATCTGTTTAAGTATTCCATGACTTTCTTGTTTTTGTAATAAAGAAATTCTTTCTTCTTGATTTACTTCTAATGTAGTCGCTACAGAAGATGTAGGAACAGACTGAGATGGAGCTATGAATTCTTGAGTTTCATATGAACTAGCACATCGTGAAGTAATTCGTTGTACTATTCTTAAAAAGATTTGATCACTAGTTATTCTTTGCGGTTCTTCTAATAACTCTTTATCTATTCTAATTAATTCTTTAAAAAAGATCACATCTAAATTTGTTTGTATCATCACACGCTTTAAATCAACGAATAATCCTTTTCCATCTAATATTCCATCTATTAAATTTTTCCTTATATTCGGACATTTTACTAGCAAATCTACAATTCTATCACTATAAATATCTTTATTTGGTATTAAACCGCATAAATCTTGAAATATTTCAGAAGATAAATTAGGATGCTTAAAAATATTATTAATAGTATCCGTATCAAACTCTAAGCACGAAAACGCACTAGAAAGTTTTCTAATTTGAAATATATCTTTCAAGATTTTACTAGATGTATTTTGGTTAGCAATAAAAATATCAGAAACAATTTTATAACTTAAAGTATATTGTTTTAACTCCTTCCACAATTTTTCTAATTCCTCAGAAGTAGTCCCAATTCTTATATATGATTCAATAGATATCGGTAGTTTTTCACGAGTATACATAATACAAATTACAATTTATTGCCTCCATTGTTTTATATTAATTGAAGATTAAATCAACTATTATTTGTCAATGACTGAATTATAAAATTTACAACTAAAAATTTATATAAATTTTGTTCATAATCATGCATAATTATTAATTTTATTTTTAATAAAAGAAATCACGAAATTTAAAAATACAACCAAAAATTATATTTACCTTATCCTAAAAATTATTTTAAATTTTATAAAAAATATGAAAAATAATAATTTGTACAATAAATTTTATATTTTTTACACATTTTTCACCAAATTAATCAACTTAAAAACAACCGAAAAAAATTTAAAAACAAAGAAAAATAAAGCAATAAACAATAATTATTATCTAGAATGCGTATATGATATCTCAGTTTTTGTTTCAAATAAATGCGCAGCAATGCGTTCTGATCTTTGTTGTTGCAATGTAGCAACATCTTGTCCTTGAGAAACAGTATTGACATGAGCTATACTAAGTGTTGGAATTGTTTGAACAAGACCACTAAATTCTTGTTGTTGAAGATGTTGTAAATAACTATGTCGTATTTCTTCTATTTTTAAAGCAATCTCTCCAAATGTTATTTGATTTGATGTATGTGATAGTTCATCATTTATTTCAGTTAATTTATGATAAATTATATCTTTTAAATCTTTATCTTTTATTTCATATATATATTTTACCAATCTTTCCCCATCATTTATTCCATCCGCAAAATGCTTTCTTATGTTGAAACATCCTATAGCCAAAAAACTAATAATTGATTTAATATCGTCACCTTCATTAGAAATTCTATATAAATCTCTTAATATTTTTGGAGAAATATTTGGATGCATAGCAAAATTTTCATTAAACGACCAGTCTGTTAATGCACCATAGCAAATCAAAATTTGATATTTATTCCATATCCTTTCTAATAATACAGATGAAGTATTGGGATTTTTAACAAGAAGTATATCTATATTCACCAAATCAGTAGTTTCAATAATAGTGAGCCCACTAAATGTTGTATTAAGATATGTAAACATTTCTTCATATGTAGAGTAATCTTTAGGTAGCTGCATAGAAATTCTAGTTGTAATACATACCTGTTCTCTAAACATTTCTTCAAAAACTTCAGATGGTGTATTGTGATGTATAGCAATTTTATTCATAATAAATGGATTAATTTTATTTCCTCTAATATTTCTTGTTCTCCAAATTTCAACCAATTGTTCAGAGTTAGTATTTGGATTTTGAACTATAGAAATCAATTGTTCTAAAGACATTAAATTACTATGATTGTGATCTATATGCAACATATTTAAATCTAAGGTTAATAATTTTGTAGTATTGTATATATAATTTAAAATTAAGTCAATAGTTAAATATTTAATAAAAAGTAACAGCATACTTTAATATTTGAAGAATATAGTTTTATTATTGTTTCAAATTTTGTAAGTAGAATTAATAATAACAATACTGCTATTATTAATATTTTTCTGTAATAAAAAATAAAATGCAAAATAAAGGTATTATATAATATAGTCAATTAAAATAACATTTACTGTAGATAACTCACTTACACAAAAAAGAATGAGAAAAGTATAACTTAATACATTGAAGAATAAAAAATTAATACTTGTTTCAACGCTTAATTCCTCAGCAAGAAGAACTACACGACGAAGTAATTTTAAGCGTAAGTTAGATTTAGATTGTATTTTAATCAACTATATATACTTCCAATCTTTTAAATACCATTTCATATTTTATAAAAAACATGAAAAATAAAATAATTTATACATTAACTCTATCTTTGCTTTTTTTGTACATCTTTCACCTAATTAGTCAACTTAAAACAATCAAAAGAGAATTAAAAACAAAGGAAGATCAAATTAATCTAATTTTTAAGAAAAATCAAAATTTTATAGATGATTTAAAAAATAGAAACGAGGAGCTAAAAATAAGAAATGAAGAACTCAAAGAATTACAAAAACAGCTTGAAAATATTAATGATAATTGTCTTAATAAGCCAATTAATTCTGATATTGTCAAGTTGTTGCAAAAAGCAGGAATATAATTCGGAAATATTACCATTACATAGATTAAATAGAATTGAGATACCAAATTGCAAAAAAGAAAAATATAAAGATTTGCTAGACTGCTTATTTTTATACAAAAAAGCATTGGATCAAAATAATGAAGATAAAGAAAAATTCACTCAATTATTATAATTATATTTTAGAAAAATATTCAATTTACGAAATTTTACAAATTTTAGATATAAATGTATTTGAACTAATCAATATAAATCAACCACTCAAGAATTTAGAAAACAAAAATTTACAAAAAAGTTATGTTTTTGAAAAATGTTTAAAGTTTTAAATTGCATTGCAATATTTTGTAATAAAAAACTTCTTGAATATTGATTTCAACAGTGATAAAAAGAATAAACATATAAATTATTTGGGAATTTTATGTGTGGGATATTTGGTGTAATTAGTAAAAAAGATGTTGTTCAAAGATTAATCAATGGGTTAAAATGTCTTGAATATAGAGGGTATGATTCCGCTGGTTTATCAGTTATAGAAAAAGAAATTAAGACTATTAAAAGAGTTGGAAAAGTTAGCGAACTTGAGGCGGCTGTAAAAAATTCTAAAATTATAGGAAATATCGGTATAGCACATTCAAGATGGGCTACTCACGGTGCACCGACAGAGATAAACGCTCATCCACATAATAGCACTAATCAAATATCAGTAGTCCACAACGGAATTGTTGAAAATTATCAAGAATTAAAAAAAGAGTTAATTAAGAAAGGCTATGATTTCAAAAGTCAAACTGATACAGAAATTATTCCAAACTTAATAGCATCTTTTTTAATAAAAGATAAAAGAGAAGCTATTTTAAATGCCCTGAGCAAAATCAAAGGAACATTTGGAATTGCGGTAATCTTTAGTGATGATGCCGACCATATTTATTGTTCAAGAAGAGGTTCGCCACTACTACTTGGATTAGGCAAAGATGAAAATTATGTTTCATCAGGACTTTCAGCTTTCACAGGTCTAACAAACAAAATAATTTCATTACAAGAAGACGACTTAGCTATTATTTCAAAAACCAATTATGAGATCTTCAATAAAAACGGTAAAAAAGTCAATAGAGAAATTGAAACCATTAGTATAGACAGCATAAATGTTGACAAAGGAAATTTTGAACACTTCATGTTAAAAGAGATTTTTGAACAACCAAAAGTCATTGAACAAACAATCAAAGAATATGTCGACACAAAAAACAAAGAAATAAACTTCCCACACTTCACATTTGATTTAGGCAAAGTTGAGAGATTAAACATAATTTCTTGCGGAACATCTTACTACGCCAGCTTCATAGCCAAATATTTCATAGAGCAAGTCGCAAGAATCAAAGTCGACATCGACACAGCCTCAGAATTCAGATACAAATACCCTGCCCTTACAAAAGATGAAATATCAATGTTCATTTCACAATCTGGCGAGACAGCAGACACAATCGGCGCATTAAAATTATGCAAAGAAAACGGACAAAAAATCATATCCCTTGTAAATGTCCTACAAAGCAACATAGCATCACTATCAGACATAGTTTTAAAAACCCTTGCCGGAGCAGAAATCGGCGTTGCCAGCACAAAAGCTCTAACAGGTCAATTAGTTGTTTTATACTTACTTGGACTCAAAATCGCCATTTCCAAAAAAACAATTTCACAAGACGAATACAAAAAATATATTGAGGATTTAATCAACTTACCAAAAATCATCAGCAAATTCCTAGACACCAAAAACAACATCGATAATATCAAATCCATAGCCAACAAAATCAAAAACAAAAACTTCTTCATGTACATTGGACGAGGAATTTACTACCCATTAGCCCTAGAAGGATCACTAAAATTAAAAGAAATAAGCTACATTCCTTGCGAAGGTATTGCTGCGGGAGAATTAAAGCACGGCCCAATAGCCTTAATCGACAAAGACACTTACATTTTCGCCATAAATCCAAGCAGTGAACTATTCGAAAAAACAGCTTCCAACATAGAAGAAGTCGCAGCAAGAAACGGAAAAATCATTTTAATCACCGACAAAGACGGACAAAAATTCCTACAAGAAAAAATATCAGAAGTCATCATAATCGAGAAAAACAGCAACCCTATGATGTCAGCCATTGAATGCTTAATTCCAATTCAACTAATCGCTTATTACATTTCCCTAGAAAGAGGAAACAATATCGACAAACCAAGAAACTTAGCAAAATCAGTAACAGTAGAATAAACAAAAACCAAGCTTCCCTTACACTCACAGCAAAGGGAAGCACAACCCACACCACAATATATATTAATTAATAAACCCCAGCAACTCAAAGACACAAAAAAACGGTGCCAATTCCAAAAAGAACTAACACCAAAAGTGACGGCTTCAAACAACCAAAACAACTATTAAACATTAGTCGCAGGGTCCATATTATCAAACAACAAACCATCAAAAGATGGCGCGAGCGAAGGGACTTGAACCCTCGGCCTTCTGCGTGACAGGCAGACGCTCTAACCAGCTGAGCTACGCCCGCTATGGTGGGTGCTATAGGATTCGAACCTATGACCCTCTGCTTGTAAGGCAGATGCTCTAACCAACTGAGCTAAGCACCCATGCTTATGGATTATAATAGTCAGCTTTTTAATTTGCAAGAAAAAAATAGAGAGATTTCGTATTTTTTTAAAATACAAAGAAAAATTTCAGCCAGAACGATTTTATAAATCCTTCCCACCTTTCCAAACAAACCTCCTTAACCACCACCCGTATTACCCCACCCTTGAGGTAGAACTAAACCATTAAAAATGGTTTGGTGGAGGCTATAATAACTTGTCTTAACCACTATTATTTATGGTTTATATAATTAACCTTATTCTGAACGATGGGGAAGAGGGTTCAACCCTCTTCCCGCAGAGAACTAATAAAATAACCCCTCTACTGTCATACTAGAGTTAGCTTTTATTTTTGAATGAAATGAAAATTACAAAAGCTTCATCGAGTATCCAGTGAATTTTAATATGGATTTATATTTATTCTTGAAATTATAATATTTGGGAATATTATATGAATGAAATAAAAATAAATTTACCAAGGACAATAGAACTTGATAAATTGAAAAATTCTTCTTGAAAAATAATTCTATATATCCAATATAGTAGATATGTTTATTCAGATTTAATTAATGAATGTAGAAAAAGCAGAAAAAATATTGCAATCACTAGGAAATATTGTGAGAGTTAAGATATTTAAACTTCTCATAAAGTATGATAAGGTTGGATTGTGTTCAACAGGTATCGCGAAAGAACTGTCTATACCTCAAAATACTATATCATTTCACTTAGCTAAAATGAAAAATGCAGATTTAGTTACTAGTAAAAAAGAAGGTAAAAATGTAATATATAATATCAAAAAAGGTACTTTTGAAAAGTTGCAAGAATTTTTATTTAAAGATTGTTGCAGTAAAAATGAAAGAATTTGTGAAAAAATAATATAAAAATAGGTAAAAAAATGACTAAAATATTAAAAGTTCTGGGAAGTGAAAACTGTAAAAAATGTAATTCTTTAAAAGAAAATATTGAAAAAATTATAAAAGAAAAAGAGTTTGATTTTTCTGTTGAGAAAATTAATGATATTCAAATAATTATAGATTATGATGTAATGTCTTTACCAGCAATAGTTATTGATGAAAAAGTTGTTTCTGTTGGCAAAATATTAAACAACAACGAAATTATTAATTTATTAAACAAATAATTAGTTTATTTATGAAAAAATCTTTTAAAATAATCGTACTATTATCTTTTTTCTTTTGTTTATTTTTTGGTTTAGCCGAGGCAAAAGACAATGTGAACTATGATTTATATTATTTTATGGGTAATCACAGATGTAGCAATTGCTATAAAATAGAAAGCTACACGAAAGAAGTTTATAGTGAATTTGATAAGAAAAACATAAACTTCAAAATAATAAATATAGATCAAAAAGAAAACGAACATTACATAAAACAATATAACCTTTATACAAAAAGTGTCATTATATCAAAAATAGAAAATGAAAAGGAAATTAAATACAAAAATCTCGATAAAATTTGGAATTATTTAGGAAGCGAAGAAAAATTCAAAGAATATATTAGAACCGAGATTAATAATTTTATAAACAATAAATAGTATAAATATGCTAATTCTTTTAAATTCTTTATGGCTTGGCATATTAACTTCAATAAGTCCGTGTCATTTTACAAATAATATTGCCGCAATCAGTTATCTGAGCAAAAATGTTAGCAATCCAAAAAAAGCACTTTTATTAGGAGCTATGTATACATTTGGACGAATGTTTCTATACACAACACTGGGAATGATTTTATCTTTTAGTATGAGTAAAATAGGACTCACTTCCCTATTCTTACAAAAACAATTAAATATAGTTTTAGGGATTGTTCTTATTGTAATCGGTTTAATTATTTTAAACATAATAAAATTTAATATACACTTAACTCCGTGTTGCGGAATAAATCAAGAAAAATACAAACAATGTTCTTATTGGGGTAGTTTTCTTTTAGGAATATTATTTGCTAGTGCTTTTTGCCCCGTTTCCGCAGGTTTATTTTTTGGCAACCTTATTCAAAATAGAGGAAATTTATTTTCATTTTTAGTATATGGATTTGGAACAGGTTTACCCGTTCTAACAATTTCTTTTATTCTTGTATTTGCTACCAATAAAATTGGTGGTTTTTACAAAAAAATAGGAATTATTGAAAAGTATTCAACAAAAATAACTGGTATTATTTTTGTAGGTACTGGAGTTTGTTTATTATTTAATTTTATAGGTTATTGATATGTTAGAATATTTTACAAAATTAGCCGACTACACAACTTACAATCTTTTAGGATTAGAAAATGGAACTAAAATTGCAGACGCAACCCATTTTTTTGTTGAAGATACGACAAAAATCTTTTTTCTAACCGCATTTATTATATTTATAATGGGACTTTTTAAAAGAAGCTTAAGTCAAGAAAAAGTCAGAGATTATTTAAGCGGTAAACCTAAATGGGTTGGCTACGCTTTAGCAGTCGTTTTGGGTTGGATTACACCATTTTGTTCTTGCTCTTCAATACCTTTATTTGTTGGTTTTTTAAAAGCTGGAATTCCATTAAGCATAACAATAACATTTTTAGCAGTTTCACCGATGCCTATTGAATCCATAGCAATTCTCGGCAGTTTAATTGGATTCGCTCCATCTATGGTTTATATGATTTTATGTGGAATTTCTGGTGTTATTTTTGGTATTATGACTGATAAATTCGGCTGGGAAAAATATGTTAACGAAATAGTAAAAGACAAAAAACCATCTTGCTCTTGTGGCAAAAATAAAACAGAAGAACAAGAAAAAGATACTTTAAAAAACAGAATACACGATGCAATTGTCGATGTAAAAGATGTTCTAAGTCAGATATGGTTATGGATTTTATTAGGTATAACCCTTGGCGCCTTTATGCACGGCTTTATTCCTCAAGAATTATTTTATGAATTTGCCACAAAATATAAATTCTTATCAGTTCCTTTTGCAGTACTTATGGGACTACCATTATATGCAAATGCAACAGGTGTTATTCCAATAATGCAAGCCTTATACATGAAAGGCGTACCACTAGGAACAGTATTAACTTTTATGATGAGCATCACTGCCCTTTCCATTCCGCAATTAATTATTTTGAGAAAAATACTCAAAAAAGAAATGTTAATTAGATTTGCAGGATTTTTAGCCATAGCTTTTACAATAATTGGTCTAATATTTAACATGATAATTTAACCGCAATTATTCATACAAAACAAGGCACTTTTTTCAAAGTGCCTTTATGGAAAATAAAAATTAAACAAAAAGTGATTATTCTTTGAATTATAACAACAATCATAATTATTTTATTAGTTATGATTGTTGTTAATTTTCTCCCAATCGCATTTGAAATTATTAAAAGCAGTAAAGTTCATTTGCTAATCAAACCTTAATTACTAATATAAAATATTGTTTTGTAAAATAAAGGAAATAATATGACACTAGTAATTATCTAAAAGTTAATTATGAAAAATGAAAATAATTTTTACTATAAAAAAAATAGATTAAACCAATTAAGAGGATTTTGTAGCGTTGTCCAATGCGGTTGTTCTGGAGTTAAAGCAGCAAAAAGAACTAATATGGAACCAGCAGCAATTTCTAAACAAGTGTCAACTCTTGAAAGAGATTTAGGAACTAAGCTTTTTGATAGATTGTCTCGCAAATTAGTATTGACCAAAGAAGGCAAATTATTTTATAAACTTGCTGTTGAAGAATTACAAAGAATGGAAAGTTTATTTGAAAATTTTAATTCATCTTTAAAAGAAATGAATGAAAATACATTAAATATAGGATTATACTACGCAGCAGCGGCATATATTTTTCCAAAGATTTTAGGTAAGATGTTAGAAAAACCAGAATTTAAAAATATAAAAATTAAAATTTTTAACATACGCAGAGATGAGGCTACTAAAAAAATCATAGATAAAGAAATTGATTTTGCTTTTTTTCCAATGAGCGTTGATACTGAAATTCCAGTAGAAATTGAAACTGAAAAACATTTTAGATCAAACCATACTTTAATTTGTTCTAAAAACCACCCTCTTGCTAATATTGAAAAAGTAACAAGAGAACAAATTGAAAGTTATGATTTTTTAGTAAGAGACACCAAAACGTCATTTTATATAGCGGAAAATTTTAATTTACAAAAAGGTAATTTTGATTTTCAAAATGCAACGCCAAAAATAACAATGGAACTAGTTAGATATACAAACACCATAACAGCTATTCCTGAAATTATGTTTAAAAATGAATGTTCAAAATTATATCCAGATATTGCAAATAAAGACATAAGTCATTTGATGCCAGAAGGCTATTTTTACACATTAAGATTAAAAAATTCCATAGTTAAGGATTCTGTAAAATGGTTAATGGACGAACTGAATAAACAAGAATTTTAACTATAGTAGGTTCTGATTAACTCAATTTTTTTATTTATTATAATTTTTAATTAATTTATAGATTCCCACTAGAGTTTATTCTAGCGAGAATCCAGTAAATATATTTAATTTTATTTAATACAGTGATTACTATAGTTATTCCCCGACCTTCAGCACTGCCAAGAACGCACTCTGTGGTATTTCAACATTTCCCACATTTCTCATTCTTTTCTTTCCTTTTTTCTGTTTCTCAAGCAATTTTTTCTTTCTTGAAATATCTCCGCCATAGCACTTAGCTAATACATCTTTCTTATACCCAGAAATATCTTCTCTTGCGATTATTTTTCCATCCATACTAGCTTGAACTGCAATTTTAAACATCTGTCTTGGAATTTCTTCTTTAAGCTTTTCACAAAGTAACCTACCCTTTCTAATAGCTTGAGATTGGTGCATAATCATTGAAAGTGCATCAACATTTTCGCCATTTACAAGTATGCCGACTTTTACAAGTTTGCTTTCTTCATAACCATCTACTTCCCAATCAAAACTTGCATAACCTTTTGTATAGGACTTAAGTTTGTCATAAAAATCATAAACAATTTCATTAAGTGGTAATCTATAAGTTAAAATTGCTCTGTCGCCAGCATATGATAAATTTTTCTGTATTCCTCGTCTGTCATTGCAAAGCTTAATGATATCACCTAAATATTCATCAGGGGTCATAATTGTAGCGGTAATCCATGGTTCTTCCATTTTTACAATATATTGTGGTTCCGGCATATCTGCAGGATTATGAACTTCCAAATAATCTTTACCCTCTTCAAATTTAAAGCCTTTTTTAGTATTTGTGTAAATTCGGTAAATCACAGAAGGCGCTGTAGTTATAAGGTCTAAATCATATTCTCTACTTAATCTTTCTTGTATGATTTCAAGGTGAAGTAATCCTAAAAATCCACATCTAAAACCAAAACCAAGTGCAGATGAAGTTTCTGGTTCAAATTCAAAGCTTGCATCATTAAGATGTAATTTTGCAATGCTTTCTTTGAATAAATTATAATCACTTGCATCAACTGGATAAATACCGCAAAATACAACAGGCATATTTCTTTTAAAACCAACAAGTGGTTGAGTTGTAATATCGTCAGCATAAAGGATAGTATCACCAACTTTACAATCTTCTAAAGTTTTCATTTGAGCTGTAAAATAACCAATTTCACCAGTTCCCAGTTCATCAACTTTCTCTTTTTTGGGAAGGAAAATTCCAACCTGATCTACTTGAAATTCATTTTGTGTAAAATACATTTTGATTTTGTCACCCTTTTTAAGTGTCCCATCAATAACTCTAACCAAAATAACAATTCCAATATACACATCATACCAACTATCAACAATCAATACTTTAAGTGGTGCATTAGGATTACCTTTTGGCGCAGGCAACAAATGAACTATACTTTCCAATATATCATGTACTCCTAGCCCAGTCTTAGCTGAAGCCAAAACGGCATTACTTGTATCAATCCCTATAATCTCTTCAATCTGCTTTTTAGTTTTTTCAACATCTGCTGATGGTAAATCTATTTTATTTAAAACTGGTATAATTTCATGATTGTTATCAATAGCTTGATAAGCATTAGCGAGCGTTTGAGCTTCAACACCTTGTGTAGCGTCAACAACCAATAAACTTCCCTCACAAGAAGTCAACGAACGGCTTACTTCATAACCAAAATCAACATGTCCTGGAGTATCCATTAAATTCAAAAAATAAGTTTCACCATCGTCAGCCTTGTATTTTAGCCTAACCGTTTGTGATTTTATAGTAATACCTTTTTCTTTTTCAAGATCCATACTATCAAGGATTCTATCTTCTTTCTCTCTTTCCGTAACATTTCCACAAGTTTCAATTAATCTATCAGCAAGCGTTGATTTACCGTGATCTATATGGGCTATAATTGCAAAATTCCTAATCTTATTCAATGGTGTTGACATTCTTTTAAATTCAATAATTCATCGTATGTGAGTCTAATAAAAAAAAATAATATTGCAAGAGGATTGAATTAACTTGAAAAATAAAACATATGTATTATAATCAGAATGTCTTTATGACTACGGCGATAAATGTTTTACATAATAGACGATATGGACCCGAGGGCGGTACTCGGCACCTCCACCAGATAATTTTGAGAATATGGGGGTGAATTAGCTTTGACATACGTTGAAAGGTATTAATTTTGCTCGGTTAGATACGACCGCAACAGTTCAAAAACTTAAATGCAAATGAAAATGCAGAGCTTGCTTTAGCTGCTTAACCTTCGGGTTGCTCCAATAGGAGTTTAGCTAGCAAGAAGTGGTTAGGAGGGAACCACTTAACCAATCCCTCCACTTTTCATTTCTATAATCGCAATTTTTATTTAAATAACAATCTTCACAATGCATTTTAGAATTGCAAATATTCTTTCCGTGAACTAATAATAATGTATGAACTATTTGGAATAAAAAGTAGTCTTTCCTCAAATGTTTTTCCAAAAATACTTTCGTATATTCTATAGTCTTTCACATTTTAGTTGCAACATATAATATTTTTTTTAATATAGACATATATACAAATAATATTATTATAAACTATGGGATTTTATTATTCATTAGAACTGAGACAAAAAGCACTGAAAGC
>JAQTXT010000124.1 GCA_028688645.1 Rickettsiales bacterium | reverse complement strand
ACTTATTGAGCGAAAGTTTTTACTCTTTATCTGACTACGCTAATTCCTCGATCATCAGATGCATTCAATTCGAGAACTCTTTTCTTATAAAATTTAGGGCTAATTTATTATCAATTTTTACCCATAAAGTTATTTACTCAACGCGATAATTGCCGATGTTTTTCCTGTTCCGGCAGGACCATAAAATAACAAATGAGGGAGCTTAATTATTGTAAATAAATACATTTCCTGTTTTCAATACATTTTTCAAAGATAAAGTAACTTCTTATTGATATGAAAGTTCATCAAGCTTATTGGGTCGACTAAGTTTATTTGATTATTTACTATTTTTAAACCCAAGGAATAAGAGGTGATTCTTTTTAAGCATTTTCAATTTCCATCCTTTCATTTTGAGGTTTTGGCTGTACGTTAAAAAATTTGGCAAGCATTTTTCTTTTTAACAAAAATGATTTCTTATAATATGGCGCTTATATATTAAACGCAAATCACTTTATTTTCTAACTCAGAAATTAAGATTTTATGAAATATTAAAGGTATTTTAATGACAAAAACTAATTTTAATAAAAATACGAGCTTAGAAGAAAAAGATAAAGAATCTTAATTACTATTTGCAAAAATTATTATTTTCAAGACTAAAATCTTAAATTATTTTAATTCAAATAAGATTGAATACTTATATAGAAAAAATAAAATAATACATTATGAACTTAATTTGAAGCGTTGTCAAAAAGTTTCTGAAAAACTTTAAAAAAATTTAAAGAAAAAGTAAGCAAAGTTAAAAATAAGATTTTGAAATGAATGAGTATAATCACTTTATTTTTTGAAGGCTCTTAACCGATTCCTAGCGAGGTTAATCTGAATAATGTATAAAATTACCATTACAACTTGCGCTTGCTTGGCTTACAGATCTTGAAATATGAAGTCTAAATCTAATATTTTAAGGATTTTAGCTGATTTAAATTAATTTTGTAGCTCCTGTTCTTGGTTTATTTTACTTGTAAAAAGCACCGCTTTTTATTTCCTCAATATTAGTAACTCTTCTCGATTAATCAAGTTTATTAGATCCTGGATCTTTACTGGGTATTTTTTCTCTTTGTGAGTGACTTACTTGGTGATATTAAATTAAAAAGGATGAGTTTGGAACTTACTTTGATCTCAAAACCTAGATTAGCTTATGTTTGGTTGGAGTGGCTGCTACTTTTTCTGGTTCTAGTTTTCCATTCATTTCTTCTTTTTTTGTTGCAACTTTTGCTTTACGGCTCATATCTTTGTTAATAAAGTCTTTTTTAACAGGCGGTACTCCTCTCTTTTTTAGATGCTTATACATGTAAATGTTTGATAGATTTTGTCTTTGATAATTTTTCAAGTCTTATTGATTTTTACAGGCTTCACAGCGGCAATGATCTTCTGAGCTTGAAATGTCTCTTTATTGAAGATTAGGATGCTGATTCATTGTTTATTTTTTATTAGAGTTAAAACCAAAATTAATTATACAAAAAGGCTTCGAAAAAAAGCTTATAAAGTAAGGTAAGGTAGACAAAATAAAGAGGAGATTTGAAAGAAATAAGTTGACAAAAGATGATACAAAATCAGTATTTTGGTTCTTCGACTTGAGTAAGAAGAAGGCCGAATCTTTCCTTGGATTGAATTCTTTATTTGCTGAACTTGTCATCTGGACTGAATCTAGCAGGATGAGCGTTAAGAGTATATGATCCATCATCTAAGACTACTTTCAATGTATAAACTCTTTTTCCGTTATCGTCCAAATAATATCTCAAATACATTCTCCTTTTGTTGATTGCTTATATTTATTATTAAACCCCATCAATTTTTACATGCGATTAATTGATTCAATTTTTTTATTCATTTGTTATATAAAAGTCATGTATATTCAAATCTATTCATTTTCAATTCATTTACGAAGACAAATTTATGAACAAAGGACGAAATCGAAGGAAAGAATGGTAAATAATATGCTACAAAGGAACATGCTCAAGCAGTTTGTTCGGCGACAACGGCGACTGGAGTTTATTATTTTGGGGTTTCACCTTCTGGTCTTCTTTCTCTTCTTCCTCCTCTTCCACCTCTTGGTGGGGCGTCATCTCTTCTTTCTCTCTTGACTCTTCTGCCCTTATCTTCGACAATGTGCTCATATTGTCTCTTTTCATCAGCCCTGAAATAGGATAAAAAAGTTACTTCCAGGTCAATGGGACGACGTCTTCAGTAAGTCCGAGATATTCAGAGACGAATTTCTTTCCTTCAGCGTTAAGGAAGTAGTAGAAATATTGCCAGTTGAAGATCAATTCAACGAATCCTCTGTCCTTAAGTGATCTGAGGAGCATTCTGACGGCAATGTTAGCAGCTCCAGTTCCCTTGTGTGGTTGGTTAGAGTGATCCTTGTGGAAAACGATGACTCCTTCTTGCAAAAGATATCTATAAACTGATTTTTTATCGGCCTTTGAGATTTGAACCATTTCTTGTTGTGGTTAATATTTAATAAAAAAATATTTATTTTTAATTAATTCATTTTCATCATCTTACTTTTATCTTAATCTTTATACCTTTTATAATTATAATCAATGCTGACCCAAATTTTGAAAAGGTTTGCTTCCACTACTAAAACCTATGGTGGACTCAAAGACTCTGACAGAATTTTTACTAATGTCTACAAAGATACTGATCCCTATATCAAAGGAGCACTCAGGAGAGTATTTTTTCCCTCTTATTTCAGGGTGATTGGCATCGAACTAAAGATATTATCGCAAACGGTCCCGATTGGATCATCAATGAAATCAAAGGTTCAGGTTTAAGAGGCAGAGGAGGTGCTGGCTTTCCTTCTGGATTGAAATATTCATTCATGCCCAAAATTACAACCAAATAAAGACCAAGCTATCTTGTTATTAACGCTGATTAATCAGAACCTGGTACATGCAAAGATAGATAAATCTTGAGAGGTGACCCTCACAAATTAGTTTAAGGAGCCCTTGTAGTCGGTTTTGCTATGAGAGCTAAAGCTGCTTATATTTACGTAAGAGGCGAGTTTTGGCATGAATCAAATTGTTTACAAAAAGCTGTCGATTAAGTAAAAAAATATAATAATTTCAGGCTTATAAAAATGGGTTCTTAGGTAAAAATGCATGTGGATCTGGTTACGATTTTGATGTTTATGTTCACAATGGAGCTGGAGCTTACATTTGTGGTGAAGAAACTGGTCTTATTGAAAGTTTAGAAGGTAAACCAGGAAAGCCAAGACTTAAACCTCCATTCCCAGCCAACAGCGGTGTCTTTAACTGCCCAACAACTGTCACTAACGTTGAGACAGTCGCAGTTGTCCCAACTATCATGAGAAGAGGAGCCTCGTGGTTCTCATCTTTTGGAAGACCAAACAACAGAGGAACTAAACTTTTCTGTATTTCAGGACATGTCAACAATCCTTGTACTGTTGAAGAAGAAATGTCTATTCCTTTGAGAGAACTGATTGACAGACATTGTGGTGGTGTCATTGGTGGATGGGATAACTTAAAAGCCATCATTCCAGGAGGATCCAGTGTCAGACTTTTACCAAAAAAACTTTGCGAGGATGTTCTTATGGATTTTGATGCTTTAAGAGATGTTGAAAGTGGTCTTGGTA
Organism: Rickettsiales bacterium; assembly: GCA_028688645.1. Lineage (GTDB taxonomy): Bacteria > Pseudomonadota > Alphaproteobacteria > Rickettsiales > UBA1997 > CALXSC01. The sequence goes on along the minus strand of JAQTXT010000124.1, from coordinate 1,018 downwards.
CTGCAGCAGTTATCGTTATGAACAAGGAAACTGACGTTATTAAATCAATTTTGAGACTTTCTAAATTCTATCAACATGAAAGTTGTGGTCAATGCACCCCATGCAGAGAAGGAACATCATGGTTAGCTGATATTTTGAAAAGAATGGAAATCGGTAAAGCTGATTATGCAGAAATCGATATGTTGTGGGAATTGACAAAACAAATCGAAGGTCATACCATTTGTGCCTTAGGAGACGCTGCTGCTTGGCCAGTTCAAGGATTAATTAGACACTACAGACACGAAATTGAAGCCAGAATTGATGAATATCACTCAAAACACCCAAAAATTCAAGCCGATCTTAAATCTAACATTCCCCTATAACTTCACTGATCTTGATAAATAAATATAATAGATTTTCAATCGCATAATTCTCAAAATATGTTTATTGTTTTAGTTTTAAAAAATTTATTATTGTACTTTCTGATTAAAATAATATCTATATCTAAAAAATAAGAAAGAAAGGACGATAATTGTATGATATATTTTTCTATTTTATTCTTGTCACAAAATTACTTTCAGTCCTGGATACGAAATGCGCTATATCCCATTCCAAATCTGTTTATGTTATCCTTCCAAATCTTTGAAACTAGTTCCACATTTTTAGTGTTTCTTTATCTTAACTGTTTTATTGCCTAAGATCGTGTTTGAACTGCTGTTCTCTGTTTTTGAATTTGATTTCCATTTACTAAACTTTTATTAATGGATTCTTAACGCCGATTAAGCATTATTTAGATTTGTTTCCTTTTTCTATTCTAAGACATAACACACAATAAAGGAAATTCATCTTTATCATCTTTTTTTGTTACATCTTTATAAAAAGCTATTTTTCTATTTGTGTATCTTTTTTGATCTTTAGTTTCATCAGCACTTTGTTAATATCTTGTTTTTATGTGTTTTTCATTCGCATTGTATGCATCTTTGAAAATTTCTAACGACTAATTTCTAAGTTTCATTGGAATAAGGCTTTGCTTTTATCT
>JAQTXT010000123.1 GCA_028688645.1 Rickettsiales bacterium | reverse complement strand
TATTTTCCAAGCATTGTCTTTGCGGTTTCGGTAGCGCTCTTTAATAAACTTTCACTAGTTATATATATTTTTTTTGCTGTTAAAAAATTTTGATAAGCTGTCCAAACATCTAATTCTATACTTTTTCTAAATCTTCAATTTCTGTATTTAAAGACTCTAAAGCACCTTTAGCATTTGCAATATTATTATAGATATATCCACCTGTAAAAAATGGCATGCTAGCAGTGACGCCGACATTATAATAACTTCTATCGCCATTACTATTTCTTTCTATATCATTAATTTTTCCATAAGCGCTAGTTAAAGATATAGTTGGAAACCTATCACTTTTTGCATTATAAATAATAGCTTTTTTTGATTTTCTGGTCTCGTAATAAGCTTTTAAATCTGGTCTATTTTTTAATGCTCTTTCTAACAAATTTTCTATATTTTCATTAAAATCTTTATTTGGAATATTTAATAATGGCGCCGATAAATTCAATTCAGTCATTGGGCTAATATTTAATAAATAATTCAATTCCGCTTTTTTGATTTTAACTTCATTTTCAGCTTTTTCTCTAGTTAATTTTTCTTGCATGTATGATGTTTCAGCTTGCAATTTATCTGTTAATGGAGCTAATCCTATATCATATCTCATTTTAGCAGCTTTAAATGCTTCATAACTTGAACTTTCGGTTTCTTTGGCTGCTCCTTCACTAGCCATAGAAGAAAATAAATCATAATATGCTTCAATCACAGTGTACATAAAACTTTGGACATAATCATTAGTCTCAAATTTTGTAGCTTCTAACTTATATTTAAAACTAAGAACATTTGACTCTCTGCCTCCAAAATCAAATAATAAATAAGTTAAATTTATTGATGGAGAAACAGTTTCGGTTCTACTTATTTCTAATGAATTATCTTGATAATTACTTTTACTTTTTGAATAAGCAATTTCACCTGTTATATCGGGAAAAAAATCAGCCAGCTCCGTTTTATAATTAGTTTTACTTGCTTTGATATTAAGCCATGCTCCTTTTACTTTTGGATTATTTGCTAATGCTACATCTAAAACATCAATTAATGTCATAACTTTAGGCTTTTTTAATGCAATTTCAGAAGCGCTTACATTAAAGCTTAAAAGTAAATAAAATACTATAGTAAAAAATTTGATAAATCTATTATTCATTTTACAAAATATTACTTCGTTCCTTCATAATAAGAATATAAATAAACTAATTAAAAGTAAAGTTTTATGTCTTGACTAATTTTATAATATTTTTAAACTATTGTTAGTAATAAAATTGAAAAGTATGAAAGTAGAAATCAAGAGACTTGAAGGAAATGATTTAGTTTTGCCAAGTTATGAAACACATAAAAGTGCAGGTATGGATTTAAGAGCATGCATTACAGAAAATGTAGTTATAAAGCCAAGTGAAAGAAAATTAATAAAAACGGGTATTTCGATAGCTTTGCCAGAAAATTATGAAGCGCAAGTTAGGCCAAGAAGCGGATTAGCATTAAAAAATGGTATTACAGTACTAAATACACCAGGAACTATTGATGCGGACTATAGAGGTGAAATTGGAGTTATTTTAATTAACTTAAGTGATATTGATTTTACCGTTGAAAGAGGAATGAGAATTGCTCAAATGGTAATATCTCCAATGGTTCAAGCTGAATTGATTGAAGTTACAGAATTAGATGAAACAAAAAGAGGTACAGGTGGCTTTGGTTCAACAGGTGTTTAAAAAATTATTTTTTTTATTATTATTTTCAGCCAATTGTTTTGCTGCCAGTGAGAATTTAATTGATGTAGAAAATTATTTGAATGGCATAAAATACATAAAAGCAAATTTTATTCAAGATGATAAAATAAATTCTCAACTTGCAGAAGGCGTATTTTATATATCAAGACCTGGAAAATTGAGATTAGATTACTTAAATCCTTTTGAAGCAAGTCTTTACACAAATAATAAACTAACTGTTTATTACGATAAAGAGTTAGATGAAATTAGTAATATTAAAACATCATCTACGCCCCTTTATTTTCTTTTAAAAGATAAGATTTCTTTAAGTGATAAAGATATAGAAATAATCAACTTCGAGGAAACAAAAAAGAATATACAGCTTACTCTTAAGGAGACAGATAAAGAAAATCAAGGAACTCTAATATTAAAATTTACAAAAAATCCAATAGAATTAAATTCAATGACTTTAATTAATGAATTGGATCAAGAAACAGAAATAACATTATTTGATATAAATAAAAGTCCAATTAAAAGCTCTGTTTTTAAATTTGAAAATCCAAGATTAAAAAAGAAAATATAGTCTAAACTTTAAATTTAATGAATAGAGTTTATTTAGATTTTCCAGGAAACAATTTGTAAAGAATTAAATACATCAAACCAGAGAATATAAGTCCATCAATAGCTGATATTGTCGTTATTGTTATGATTTTATAATATGTTAATAATGCTATAAAAACACCAAAAATCCATGCAATAACGGCTTTTTTATTCATTTTATCTTTCATTTTTTGTTTTTCATCTTTCAGAAGAAAATGAATTATATCAATAACTATAATAGAAGGAAAAATAATCGCTAGAATTGAAAGAAATGGTATAAAGTAATTCATTATATTTAAACAAGCTAAAATGATACCTAAAATACCAAGAATAATTGTTATATGAAGTTTTTTGATTCTTTCAAAGACAACTGCTAGGCTTAATGAACTTGAATATATATTGTTATCATTTGTTGTCCAAGTTGCTAAAATTAAGATTATAAAAGCTAAAATTGGACTAAATTTTATAGCATTATTTGCAAAATCAATATTTAAGTAAGATAATCCAACAATAATACATGGTAACCCAACAATTAGTTGTCCCCCAACAAAACCAAATATTCCTCCAAGTACACCATCTTTCGGTGATTTTGCAAATCTTGAAACATCTGGTAAAATAGACACACCACAAATGAAAGAGCCGATTAAGACTGATACTGATTTTCCTAAAGGTATATGGTTATCCCCAGTGTAATTAACTATGCTAGTAAAACCTTGTGTACTTAATGAATGTGTTAACATTACATATAATAATATTAAAAGTAATGGAACGGCTAAAATACTTAGTTTATTAACTCCATCAAAACCAAAAATTGCTGAACTTAATATTAATAATCCGCCAAGAGTTATTAAAATATTTACATTTATATAAAGATTAAATTCATTAATTAAAAAGCTGTTAATAGATTCTCCGAAAAATGTCAAGGTCAGAGCATACCAACCAAGCAAAACAGCTGACATAAGGACATTAATAACTTTAGCGATATTTTTTCCAAATGTTATGGAGGATATCATATAAGTCGATAATCTTGTTTTTGCGCCAATATATCCAGTAAAACTGCCTAAAAAACTCAGAAACATTACAGAAAGAGAAAGTGCAAACATTGCTTTGTAAAATCCCAACGATAGTGCTACATCGCCCATAATGTAAAATAACGGCAATGTGATTGCTATACTCATATAAATTAAAGATATAGACCACCATTTAATTGAACATTCTATAGGTGTTGGCTCTCTTTCAAAATCGCTTTTCATAAAATTATTTTATCTCTTTTCTATTTGTGATAATTTTATCAATTAAACCAAATTTTAAAGCATCATCAGGACTCATGAAATTATCTCTTTCCATTGCTTTTTCTACTGCGGTAAGTGTTTTTCCTGTATGTCTTACATACATATTATTTAATCTTTTTCTCAAATCCAGGATTTCTTTTGCGTGAATTTCAATGTCCGCTGCTTGTCCCTTAAAACCACCAGATGGTTGATGTATCATAATTCTTGAACTCGGTAGAGAATATCTCATGCCTGGTTCGCCTGCTGTTAATAGCAAGGAACCCATCGAACAAGCTTGTCCCAAACATAATGTTGCAACTTTGCATTTTATGTATTGCATTGTATCATAAATTGATAAACCAGATGTTACAACGCCTCCTGGGGAATTAATATACATATATATGTCTTTCTCGGGATTTTCTGATTCCAAAAATAATAACTGGGCTACTATAAGAGAAGCCATATTATCTTCAACTTCACCAGTTACAAAGATTACCCTTTCTTTTAATAATCTTGAATAAATATCATAACTTCTTTCGCCTTTTCCTGTTTGTTCAATAACCATTGGTACAAGTTGATTTACTATTTTTTCCATATCTTTCCTACTTTAAATTTTCTATAATACTTTTTGCAACATTGTTTGCAACATTTGAGAATTTATCACAAACAAGTTTTGCATTATTTTGTAATTCCGTAACTTTCTTTTGATTTTCAATTAAATCTGAAATACTATTCGCTAAATTTTTTACAATATGCTTTTTATTTCTGCAAATGATACAAGCCTTATTCTTTTCCAATTCAACAAATAAAGATTTATTATTTTTGATATAAGGACCAGTCAATATCGCACAACCATGTTTTGCTGGCTCTACAGGGGTATGTCCCCCTAGTCTTTCAACTAATGAACCGCACACTAGAACTATATCACTTAATTCAAATAAAGTTCCCATTTCTCCCATTTCATCAAAAATAAAAATCTCTGTATCTGACGATATTTTTTCATTTTTACTTTTTCTTTTACAATTTATATTATTTTTTGTGAAAAAATTAAATATTTCGTTTGATTTATTTGTATGTCTTACTGCCA
>JAQTXT010000122.1 GCA_028688645.1 Rickettsiales bacterium | reverse complement strand
AATAAATTATCGTCCTTTTTTTACAATTGTTTCAGGAAAAATTATGGATCCTTCAATTCAGCAGCTAAATGATTATTCGCATTATTTATAAGGTCAATTGTAAAAATTTAGTGCTTTTATGTTGACACAGAAAAAACTTAATGAAAAGCATATTCTTATTGAAAATGTTGTCATTGAAATTGTACAAAAAATATAAAAAGTTTAAGATCAATTAAAGGTTATTCAAATAAATGAAAAAGATAACTTGTATGAGTTGAAAAAAATAAGAGCGTAAAAGTAGGCTTTAAAATCTATGGAAATGAGAATATAAAATATTTAGAATGAGATTTCTTCTTTATTTAAGTCAGAAGGCAAAATATCGTTAGAATAAAGTTCTTTATTATAATCAGAAAAGCTGATAAAAGAAAAGGCCTCAAAATCAAATAAAAAATAAGCAAACTAAAAAAGTCATAACAAAAATAATACTGAACTGACATAATAAAACTTAGAATATATTTAAAAGTATTTATCAGCTGTATTTTTGGAAAAATAATAAGTTAAATAAATGATCACCAATGCAAGTTCAGAAATTGAATTCAAGCTGAAAAAGCTGCAGATTGAAATGTAAAAAAATAAATAAAGTTTTTTAAAGCTGTCATCTCAAATTAATAATCTTTCAAATAAAAATTACTTTTAAAGTCCTTTTCAAAAATAAATGAAGGGCGAAAAAAGGTTACAAACTTAAAGTACAAAAGATCTTAACATTGAGCCTATGAATCAACAAAATGTAATCACTAAAAAAGAGCTGAAGAAAATGGAGAAAAAGCTTTAAAGTTTTTTCTAATAAAAATTGACTTAAATCAAAACGCAGCAAAATAAATAAATTTAAAATGATTCTAATGAAAAAGGTTTAAAATTTAAAAGAATCCAATAAAAATATGATAGATTAACAGCTTAGACAACTCATCAAAATCCAATTAGAAGTGAAAGAAAAATAAACACTGATTAGAAAAAATCTTCATCACAGAAGAAAATTTCATTATTTGACAATTAAATACTCAGATAAAGGCATGAATTTGATAATCGATACAATGAAGATAAAAACAAGCAAAAGAGAAAATCTAAACATTAGATTGAAAGTCCTCTAAAATACATAGAATCTCCAAGATATGGAAAAGGAGTTATAAATACTAAAAGTCAGCAGAAAAAAATTATCAAAAGAAAAAGCCCTGACAGGATAAAAAGAGTCAACCAAGATTACATGATATCCCAGTGATCAATTTTTCTTTAATTTTCTGTCATTCTTTACAAAATTGTCAGATAATTTTTTTATTAAAACAAATGTCTTTCTTCTCTGGAATAATAAGTTAAAATCTTTTAATCAATCTTTAAAACCAGTAATGATTCATTTTATATAAAATTTACAAAATTAACAAATGAAAATTCAATTGATTATCAATCATCCATTAAATCAATCAAATGAATGAATGAAAGATTCTTAATTTTAATTGATTCAAGTTTCACAACAACTACAGTATTCTTAATTTTTGGGTTTTTGAACTAGTGGTGGTTTGAGTCTTTTAGGTTTTGTCGATGATCCTTCATTAATTTTGATCATTTGAAGGGTGATGTCTGTGAAAAGTTGATTGATATTTTATGCAGTTTTAGCAGATGTTTCTATGAAGTTGATTCCATATTTTTAAGCTGCAATAAATAGATACGTACCTAAAGCCTGACCTTCTTGAAAAGTAACAGCTCTTTTAGAGCCCATATCAACTTTATTTCCAACCAACATACATGCAACTTTTTGATTGACATTACTGCATATAAAAAGAACAAAAATACTTATTCATTTAATTGTACCAATGTGAGATGTTATCAAAGCTTTCGTGATCGGTAATGTCATATACGATGATGATTCCATGTGCGCCTCGATAGTAACTGTTTGTGATTGTTCTGAAACGTTATTGGCCTGCAGTGTCCCACTATTTATAAAATCGAAATTTACAAGAACGAGTTTACATTTTTATCCATTTACGTCGATGTATTTGACTTTCTATTATGAGAATAAAAAATTACGAAATCAACACCAATTGTATTGAGGAAGTTTTGATTGAATTTATCTTGCTAAAATGATGATTTATTATGTACACTGAAGCGAGTTAAGATGCATGATTTTCCAACACCACTATTTCCAATCAACAATATCTTAAGGTTATGATCACTGAATTTATTGATAAAAATGTTACTATTCATCTTTTTTCATCGTGTTTGAAATACTTGGATGATATTATAATAAACGAACTGTTTATTTTAAATCATTAGAATTTGTTCAAATAAAAAAAAACAATTCAGCCTTATTAAATTTAAAATATATTGTAAGCTTAACATTATTATCTTTTTAGGATTATGCTAAAAATGCAATAAATACTTTTTGTAAAAGGAAAAATGTTCTACCTAAAGATTGACATATCGTGTTGTCACAATCGTATGATAAAAGAACATTTATTTTACATTTTATATTTTTGCTTAAGTTAAGATACATTGAATGGATAATTTGAAATTGTTGAATAAAATCATACATCGCAATCTTCGTTGGTGTTATCTCCTGCACCTGACATAATATCGACTCTCCAATAACTGAAGATACCAAGATGATCGGCAGCAAGAATTGTGAAGAACCATCTTTTATTATTATAAAAATTTACTGTGGGAAAACTTTCCAGAAATAAAGTTTCATGAATCCTGGGAATGAAACGTTCCAAGTTGAAGCGCCGAACCATAACCAAGTAGCAGCTTTTCTGTAATTTCCTTCAAAGATATCAACACCATTTTTCTTTGGCCAGAAATCAACCATTTATCTGGCTGTGTGAGCAAATGGATATGAGAAAGCAGCACCAAGATAAGTTGAGATAGCGGCACAAATCCAGATGGTTGGCCATTTTGGAGTATTTGAGGTACGATACATTATGCTGGTCTTATCCTTGAGCCAATCGAATGAATAAAAGGCAGTGAATGGACCTAAAATGTGTTTAACATAATAAGGGAATGAGTTTTTGAAGAAGAAATATGGTCCTTATTCGAGTGGGATTCTTCTCAAAGCATCGAACCAACTCTTGTAACCTTTTTGAAGTTCCTTGGGGAAAGTTTTATCAGCTTGGAAGGCTCTGTCAGTCATATCGTGAATGACACCGAATGGTGATGAGGCGATCATTGAGATTAAAAATGTTGGGATTTTACGATAAAAGTTGTACTCAAACCCACCAAAGTTGGCTGACCATCCTGAATTGTTTTGTCTCAAGAAAGCAATTTTAGTTCCTATATCGAGTAAAGCTCCAGCGAATATTCTTTGAGATCGGCTCTTGATACCACTTTTGTATGATTATAGATTTAAAGTTTATCTAACGAATGTTTTAGCTTCATTAAAGTTTGTTGGGGGTTAATAATGACGAAGCATGAGCTTTGTGTGTTAGGCAAAATGATTAAAATATTGCTGGATACTACATGCGAACAAACCAATCATGACACCTGATAAATTAATAAAATATGGTACCTCTTTGATAATTCCAGGTTGGAGTAGAATCGAGTGCAGGAACCCACATAGTAACGTTGTTGGTACTCCATGCAGGCATGTGTCTTCTTTTGATATCTTCAAGTTCGAAGAACATTTTCTCTAATGTGGTTTATTAAATTAATGTTTATAAATTTTTTTGAAGATATTTATTGATTGATCATTAATAAGTTTGTTAATTAATTCAATTCATTTTGTATTTTGTATTTTACTATTTAAAAGATTGTTTATAATTTTAGGAAATCAATTTGTGTATTTTGAGTTTAAAGAATTTGAATAGTTAAGGTAAAATAATAAATATTAGAAAAATCAGTGATTTAATTGGTAGTAATTTATCATGCCATCATTTCATCAATGACATTTTTTAGTCCGTTAATTGTTCTGTGTCTTTCAACTTGAATTTAGTTTCGTAATTTTATGATCTTTTTCAATTGCATATTTTCATGTTATAACTTTTGTAATCTGCTTTAAGTTTGTTTCTTCGATTCTTATTGTTCAGCCATTTTATGCTACAAAATGGAGTTTTCTTTTATTAATTTTTCATATCTTTCATAAATTTATGTTCTTTAAGTACAGTTTTGTGAGTGATCGTGCTCTCTTGAATATTCTGCTGGCAAAATAATGTTATGTAAAGCGAGGTCAACACTTCGAGGGAATATGGCAAGGTTATCGATTTCTTTTGGATCAATATCGCAAGAATTTCTATGAGTTGTTGATGGCTGGTAAAATGAGTTTTTTGTGTCAACAGGCGACCTTGTTACTGAGAGTTCAAATGTGGATTTATTAACTTGATCAGTAAGTTTTTCAATTTTTTTCTTTAGTTGTTGATTTTCTTCAAAAAGTTAATCGTTTTCTGTTTCAACTTGATTGAGTTGCTTTTTTAATTTCAAATAGTTTTTCTTGATTTGTTCAATTTATTCTTCAAATACTTTTGTAAATTATGATTGTACAGTTGTATTTTGAATAATGTTTTGTTATTTTGGTTTGAGAATGTTTGAGTGGGATGAGTGTTACTCTTTGAGGACTTTTTGTGTTAATGTGTTACTAAGAAATTTAACATGTGCTAACAATTGTTTACAATGTTCATGTTCACAACTTTCATAAATATCGAGATTATGAACAAGTGATGATGACTTTTTAGAAT
>JAQTXT010000121.1 GCA_028688645.1 Rickettsiales bacterium | reverse complement strand
TCTCCCATATAATTTTCTTTCAAAACTAAATCTTTTGAAGCTTGAAAATTTAAATCATAAGCCCAAGTTATATAAGATAAATATTGATCAAATTTTGTTTTTCTTCCAGACTTTCTGATTAATTTTTTATTTTTAAACTCTTCTAAACATTTATCCGTAATAAATAAATCATTACTCAAATTTAAAAAATATTTTTTATCACAATCTTGAAATAGTTTGAAATTAGCTAATTTATCACTATCCATAACAAGCTTTAAAAGTATTATAACTACCTCTTGTTCTGATTGAGACAATTTGCTTTCCTTTAGTTCATTTCTTGTTTCTTCTTCAGCATTCAATATATCATGATATTTGAAAGACCATAAAAGAAATGGATTATCCTCTTTTTCTATATCTCTTAAAATATTTTCAGCACCAAAATAACCATGCATAAGCCCATTTATTTTTACATCGCCAATTTCATAAGCTCTTCCTATATCATGTAGTAAAGCCCCTAATTTTCCATATAGCTTATAATTTTTATCTAACTTTGATAAAATCACATCATTTTTTAATAAATATTCAGAAACTTTATAAACATCTAAGGAATGACTATACTTCATTTGCACCCAAAAAATATATTTTTCAACACCAAGTACTTTAGCAATTTCTAACTGCTTGTCATAGTGTCTTTTTAATATTTCTTGTCCTTCTTTTAATGTTTTAATTGACATAACTTTCTATTAAAATCTTATTTATTCTTTTGCCTTACTAATTTGCAAATCATCTCTTTTATAGTTATTATATTTATCTAAAACCTCTTTTAAATATTTTCCTGTTATACTGTCTCCATTTATAGAAACATCCTCTGGCGTTCCCTCTGCAACTATATAACCACCTTTTTCACCACCATAAGGACCAATATCAATAATCCAATCTGATGTTTTAATAACATCAAGATTATGTTCAATAACTATAACGGTATTGCCCTGCTCTACCAATTTATGTAAAACACATAATAATTTTTTAATATCATCGGAGTGAAGACCAGTCGTTGGTTCATCTAAAATATAAACTGTGCTACCAGTATCTTTTTTACTTAATTCTTTTGCAAGCTTAATTCTTTGTGCCTCACCACCTGATAATGTGGTTGCAGATTGACCAATTTTAATATAACCAAGACCAACATCTTTTAATGCTTTGAATTTTTCATGAATTAAAGGCATATCTTTAAAAAATGTGCAAGCTTCTTCTACAGTCATACTTAAAACATCAGCAATATTTTTTCCATTAAATTCAATTTCTAGTGTTTCGCTATTATATCTTTTTCCACCACAAACTGGACATGTAATATAAATATCTGGTAAGAAATGCATCTCAATTTTTATACTACCGTCACCTTGACAATTTTCACATCTTCCACCTTTTACATTAAATGAAAATCTATTTAGTTTATAATCTCTATTTACAGATTCTTCAGTATTCACAAATAAATCTCTTATATGTGTGAAAGCACCAACATAAGTACAAGCATTAGATCTAGGAGTTCTACCAATTGGAGATTGATCTATTTGAATTACTTTATCCACATTCGTTATACCATCAAGTCTTTCATAAGGTGCTGGAGTAACTTTAGTTCCATTTAAAAGTCTTGTTAAAGCTTTATATAATGTATGCAACACAAGAGTTGATTTTCCACCACCAGATACGCCAGTAACAGAGCAAAAAACACTAGTTGGAAAACTTACACTTACATTTTTTAAATTATTACCTCTAGCATTTGTAATAGTAATCATTTTTTTAGAATTAAATTTCCTTCTATATGAAGGAACAGGAATACACTTTTTACCTTGTAGATAAGCACCTGTAATACTATTTGGATTGTTAATAACTTCTTGTGGAGTTCCCTCAGCAACAACTTGTCCACCATGAATACCGGCACCAGGACCTATATCAATCAACCAATCTGCTGAAGTCATTGTTTCTTCATCATGTTCTACAACAATAACTGTATTTCCTAAATCTCTTAATCTTTTTAATGTATCAATTAACTTTCTATTATCAGATTGATGCAAACCGATTGAAGGCTCATCTAAAACATACAAAACACCAGAAAGTCCAGTCCCAATTTGTGTAGCAAGTCTAATTCTTTGACTTTCACCACCAGATAATGTTGATGATTCTCTGCTTAATGTTAGATATTCTAATCCAACATTCGTTAAAAAAACCAATCTATTTTTTATTTCATAAATAACCTTATCAGCAATAATTTTTTCACTTTCAGTTAAATACTTTGGCAAATCATCAAAAAATTCAATGGCTTTTTGTATTGATAATATAGATACATCACCAATATTTTTTTCTTTAATTTTAACACTCAAAGCTTCTTCATTCAATCTAAAACCCTTACATTCACTACAAGGTCTTAAACTTTGATATTTTGATAATTCATCTCTCAAAAGTTCATCTCTATTCTTATTAAATTTTTCAATCAGAATATTAATAACTCCAGCAAATTTAACTTTAGTTGAAACAGTATTTAAACCAGTCTCTTGTTTAATTACAACCTCTTTATCACTACCATATAGAATAATATTTTTAATTTCATCACTATACTTAAAATAAGGTGTATCAATAGTAAAACCATATACTTCACCTAACTGGGCTATTATCTGTATATAAATTTTAGCATTTGCATCAGTTCTCCAAGGATCAATAGCGCCTTCCCTAATAGATAAATTCTTATCCATTATGACTAAATCTGGATTAAAATAAGATTCAGTTCCTAGTCCATCACATTTATGACATGCACCAAACGGATTATTAAATGAAAATAATTTTGGCTCGATACTATCAATTGTTAAACCGCTTTCAGGACAAGTATACTTTCTAGAAAATCTAATTTGATCATATTTTTCATACTCTTTATTTCTAGAAACAACAAACTTCATCTTTTTAGGCAATTCAACCAAATCAATTAAAATAATACCATCTGATTGTTCTAAACCAATTTTTATTCTTCTCAAAATATTTTGTTCAATATTTTCTTCAATAACAACTGTTTCAAGAAGTATATCAATATCATGTTTTAAAGTTCTATCAAGTTTTGGCAATGAAGTCGTAATATCAATAACATCGCCATCAAGCTTAATTTTTGTAAAATTTTGCTTTCTAATCTTTATTAATTCTTTTCTATGCTCCCCTCTGGAATTTTTAACTATAGGAGCCAAAATATGTATCTTAGTTCCAATTGGTAATGAAGCTATACATTTCGCCATATCTTCTGGCGTTTGACTTTGTAAAGGCTTTCCAGTTTTTGGAGAATATGGAACACCAATTCGTGCGTACAAAAGTCTTAAATAATCATATATTTCAGTTACAGTTCCAACAGTTGATCTTGGATTTTTGCCCATAACTTTTTGATCAATAGCAATTGCAGGAGAAAGCCCAGTAATACTTTCAACATCAGGCTTATTTTGAACATTTAAAAATTGCCTAGCATAAGTAGAAAAACTTTCTATATATCTTCTTTGACCTTCAGCATAAATTGTATCAAACGCTAATGATGACTTTCCAGAACCTGATAATCCAGTAATAACAGTTAATTTATTTTTTGGTATTTTAATGTTAATATTTTTAAGGTTATTCTGTCTAGCACCAATAATTTCAATGAAACCAGCTTGCATTTTAATTTTTTTCGGATTTATATAATTACTCTATAGCACATTTGTTATAATAATTGCAAGTAAAATTATCAATTAATAAAAACTATTTTTTAATATGATCTTTTACTCTTAACTTGCATTAATTTCCCCTTAATCCATTTTAAAAATAGTATTTCTTAATTCTATTGTCTAAAAAACTAGAATGCATTTAAGGATTTTAATACAAAGGCGTTAGTATGTTTATGAAATATTATAATTAAAATTACTATTGATTTTTTTTGTTTTGTTATTATATGATATTCAAGATAAGTATTTTATATAACTATTAGTTGACAGAGAAATGGAAGAGAAAAAACAATCATATTTTTTATTACCGGTTAAGGATTTAGTAGTATTTCCAAAATCTGTTACAAGTATTCTTGTAGGCAGAAAAAAATCTTTAAATATAGTTGATGAGGCTTATAAAAACAATAAATTAATTTTTGTAGTAGCTCAAAAAACCGAAGTTAGTGAAATAGTAAAATCTGAAAATATATATTCTGTTGGTGTTTTAAGCAAAATAGTTCAAAAATCAGATTCCCAAAACGGTCAAAAAAGAATTGTAATAGAAGGTATTAAAAAAGCTAAAATGCTAAAATTTATTGACACCGAAAAATATTATTTGGCAGAAGTAAATGAAATTGAAGAAGAAAAAGTTAGCAAATTAAGAGAAAAAAAGCTTGAAGAATTAAAAAAAGTTCTATTCTCCAAAATGAAAGAAATTTTGCAATCAACTGAAAAATTTAATGAAGATATTTTTATAACTCTAGATTTCTTTAAAACTATCAGCGAAACTATATTTTATGCCTCATCATTTTTAAATTTATCGGTGGATAAAAGACAACAATTATTAGAAGAAAACGATAATTTGAAAGCAATGAAAAAATTCATTGAATTTTTAGATGTTGAATTATCTTTGGTAAAAATAGATAGAAGGATTAATACTGCAGTTGAAAGAAAATTCATGAAAACTCAAAAAAGGGTTTATTTGAATGAAAAAATCAGAATGATAAAAAAAGAATTAGGCGATGATTTTGATGAAGAAAATGAAGATAGTGG
>JAQTXT010000120.1 GCA_028688645.1 Rickettsiales bacterium | reverse complement strand
TACCGAGAAGATTGATTTTCTGAAGATATTATTCGATCCTTGAGAAAAGTTTAACAAGTTGAAGTTCTTACTTTTTTTGGCCCTGGAAATAACAAATTTATTACAGTAGTTTTTAGAACCTTTCTTTTCAGGTTATTGGTTAATGCAAGGACAAAGTTAAGCTGTTCGTTGATTTGGACTGAATAAGACTTTTAATATTAACTCATGATTTTAATTATTATCCATTCGAATAATATGATGAACTCTTAAATACTTTATTTATTCTTTATGTTTTATTTATATTCAAGTTAATTTTTAATAAAAAGAAAGATAAATATTAGTCATTATTTTGAATCTAAAAAAAAATTTCAGTACCTTTTCTTTTATGGAGAGGCTTGATTATTTTTCCACTCATATAAATGCTATTTTTTCTTGTAAGTAACAATGCCTTGACCTTATCTCTTACCATACACCCATTTGCCTTAAAATATTTTACCATTTGGAGTTGTAAACTTCCCAATACCATGCTTAATATCATCCTCGTAAACACCTTCAAATTATGAACTGTCAGTCCATCTGTATATTCCATATCCATGCTTCTTGCCATTTATAAAATTGCCTTAGTATAATTAGCCATTTTTATACACGATTCGGCCTTTTCCGCTAATTTGATTGTTTTCAAATCTGCCTTCATAATTGTAATCTGGAGTCGTATACTTTCCGATTCCATTTTTTACGCCATTTACGAACTGTCCTTAATAAATTATTGTAGCGTTATTTTTGCGCCATGTCTCAATTCCTTCACCATTTGGTAAATCAGCAGCCCAATGACCTTCATACTGAATTCCATTTTTTTAATTTATAAACTTTCCTTTTCCGTCTGCTTGCTCATTTTTCAATTATCCCTCATAAAACCATCCTTATGAACTTATAAACCGTCCTTATCCATGAGGTACACCATTCTACAAATATCCATCATAATAACTTCCATCTGGAAAAATCATTTCACCTTTTCCATGAGGCATACCATTTTTCCATTATCCATTTTCGCAATAAATTAAGCCTTATTCGTTTAGATTGTATGATTATGGTTAAATTGTACCCTTTGGTCGATCGAATGACTTTGTGGGATAAAACTTGCCTAATTGTGACTTTATTCGCTAAACAGGTGAAGACAAGCCCATTCTAATCCGTGATTCTTTAAAATGTGTTACTGACTTTTTTAGAGTTGAGATATTTTCGCCATTGCCTGTTATTTTAATTCCTGGCCCTTTTCTTGTTAATTCGTATGATTCAGCTGGTGAGCTTTATGAACATTGTTGGCCCATTTATTTGCTAATTATACTAAATTTTCGAAAAAATATATCAGCTTGCTATATTATTTAAAAAGAAAGTTTTATAAACGATTCGAAGTTTATTAATCAAAGATTATATAACATTAACAAAATGAAAAAAGGTGAATAAAAATGATAATTAATCAATCATACTTCTCCTGGCTTAAGGAAAGTAAATTTTTACTTGGCAATCAAGGCTCTTTACATTAATGATTTTTGGATGTTTTTATTGATTGTTTTTGTAATTATGTCATTTTTATGAACAATTTTCTTTTGTTGTTCAGTTTTGGCTTCGTTACGTTCAGCAGGTTCTTATGTAATAGATAAAATTACCATTCTTAGAAAACTTATCCTTCATTTGGGATTTCTTTTTGTTATGATGGCTAACGTTTTTGCTCTTTTGTTGCTTTTTTTGGATGGCTTTCTTTTTGTACTGCATTGTAATCAATTTTATTATAATTTTTCTTAAGGAATAATTAAATTTGTTTACAATTTTTTTTACTTTAAATAAAACTCTTCTTTTGAACGAAGAAAATTGAAACATTTTTCAAATATCTGTTCATAAATGAAGCCTGGTTCAAATAAAATTGTCAAATATCAATCTGGGAATATGATTTTAAAAAGCACTGATGAGCTTGGCTCATTGATATTAGGTGACTGTAATTCGGCAATGGATAAGAAAATTCATAAATAATTTAAAATACAGACTGTAATTTCTATTGGTCAATAAGCGATGCCAATAAAATAAAAGCTGCCCGAAAACTGTAAGCATTTTTTCTTTGACATTCATGATAATAAATCACAAAAAGTATCAGCATAATTATTTGACGAAATAAATAAATTGATCGAATAAGGTCGCCAAAGTGGAGGTGTTTTGGTACATTGCTATGCAGGAGTTTCAAGATCATCAACATTTGTTATTGCTTATGTAATGCAAAAATTCTTAAAATCCTATGATGAAGCAAAGTTTTAAGTAAAAAATGCAAGAAATTGCATTTACCCCAATGATGGATTTATAAACCATTTAAAAAACTATCAAAAAGTTATATAATTCAGATAACAATAGCGATTAAGGAAAATTTAGTAGTAAAAGAATCGATTGATTGAGCAAAGTTTAGTTCAGAGCGCAAGGAAAAGTATTCGTGGGGGTGTGAGAGGGGCGGCTATGTCGCCATAAAAAGTTAAGTAGATTAATGACTAAAAGCAGAACAAATCATTTTAGTTTATTATTGATCCTCTTATTTTGAATCAGCATAGAAAAACAGCAAAATAAGTCAGTAAAGGCGATGAATTGGCCAAGTTTAAAAATAAAATTCATCATATTGCTTAATCAGTAAAGTAAAATAAGATAAAGTAAAAAGTAAAACCTTCAAAATCAATATTTTTGACAAAGTCTTTCTCTATTTCTCAAAAGCCAAAATAATAAATAAAGCTTCCAAAAGTGAGAGAAAGTTCACATACTGAAAGATCAAAAGTATAAAGTAGCAATATTGAAAATAGATACACAAACAAAAAAGTATAAAAATAAATTTAGAAAAAATCATAGTCAATCCCTCTGTTTATAAATAAATAAAAGCAACAAAATGCTTAGAAAGACACTGCATCAAACATGTCAACATAAAGCAAACCAAAAAGTCATACAACGACAATAAGATAATCAAAATCAGTGATAAGCAACAAGCGATAAAAGCCACGAATCATTTAAATTGATGAAAGTTTATTAAATGATCATTAGAAACAAATAAAAAAAATTTACTAAAGTAAAATAATTGTGAAATGATAATTTTTTTAATATATATTTGATAGAATTTATAACAGCTATATATTTTTTTAATTAAATTTATTGCCTAAGTTTTTAAAATATGATTTTATCAGAAAGATTTTTTAAGAATAGAAATTAGAGCATTATCAATTTTTTCCAATAACTGGACCATAAATGAGTGATTTTCCAAGTTTGGCCAATTCTTCTTTGATAATTGGTACAGCATCGGGAAGTCTGTAGAATGGGATTTGAGGGAAAAGATGATGTTAAGTTTGGAATTGCATACCTCCCATAATAATTAACCAGAAGAAATTGGTTTGTTCATAATTTCTGCAGGTAACAACTTGATGATCAATGAAAGAGTGTTGAATTTGTTCATGATAAGCATGTTCTCTTTCATGATTTCCAATCAACACAAAAGCAGAGTAGAATCCACCAAGTAAGTTACCCAAAACAAAGTACAAGAGATTTTGATAGTTGTAAAAGATGATCATATAGTTGATAGCAATAGAAACTAATTCAATCTGAATAAATAGAATATTTACGTAGTTCAATTTCTTGATAGCTTCAACCAATGAGTCGAATCTCCATTTCACATATAAGAATTCATAAAGGTAGACTTTGTATTCG
This sequence comes from Rickettsiales bacterium, assembly GCA_028688645.1. Lineage (GTDB taxonomy): Bacteria > Pseudomonadota > Alphaproteobacteria > Rickettsiales > UBA1997 > CALXSC01. Next base: position 1,088 of record JAQTXT010000120.1, on the reverse strand, counting down.
TGTTTAATATCATCGTCATAAAGTTTACTATTTGTGAAGACATGGTGCATGTTGTGTTTTGGGCTCCACCATTATAGTGAATAACCTCCTGTTATGGCTGCTACAATTCTGCCGTATTTCATGAATAATGGATGTCTATTGTGAGCCATTGAGTGGCCGATCCATCCACTGACTATTTGAGTGAAAGCGAAGAGTAATGTGCTTAACACTGCATTACCTGTTGTGCAGGCGATCAATAAAGTTGCTAATAATGCAACTGACAATGCAATCTCACATCCCCAGATTGGTTCGAACAAAGGCTTGACTTTGTTGAAGATTTTTTCGTATTATTGTGACTCTTTAGATGGTTGTGATGTTGAAACTATTGGGAAGGACTTCAGGATTTTTTCAGCTTGTTCTGAATGAAGACATCTGAATATATATTATGTGTACTTAAAGTATTAAGTGAAATCTTTTCTTTCTTTTTTCATATTTTCAATAAAATCGAATCCTCCTGGATGTTTGTGTGAATATTCAGTAGCATCATACTCGACACCATTATAAATAAAGGTGATTTCTTAGGGATTAGTGACGGTCATTTCAACAATAATAATAAATTTAAGAAATTCAAAAACTATGACGAACTTAAAATTCACAAAGTTGATAATTATAAATACTTCGTCTCACATAATAATATTATTGAGGTTAATTAAAATATTATCTTACTTTATCAAAAATTGATCAAAAATCTCATAAAAATTTATTCAAAATTTGAATTTTTTTAAAGGAAAACTAATAAATAAATAGACAAACAATCAATTCTTAAAAAACTCACTTTTATATCGATTTTTACATCACCCTTTTTATCTATGTCGCTGACATTGTATCTCCTCGCTTTTTGACGCTTTAGAAAGTGAGATCAATAATCTTTCTTATCAAAGTTGGATTGGCGAAAATTCCTTAAATCAATTTGGGCGCTTTTTCTTTTAAAGACAAGATTGACATTTTGCTCAACAAAGATTTGATAATTTAAAGCCTTATATTCAGTTAAACTTAAGATTGTTCTTCAGTAAACTGTTCGATCATTTTTTTTATGTATTAGAAACTAA
>JAQTXT010000119.1 GCA_028688645.1 Rickettsiales bacterium | reverse complement strand
AAAATCTTTACTGGAAATGTATACTAACAACTTTTTATCTTTTTATAAGTCATTTTGACTTCATTAGTTTAAAATGGCGGTCGACCATACAAACAAGCAAAACAGATGACTCCAGTCGACCAAATATCAACTTCATATGAATGTCCAACTGAGCCTTAAACAATTTCAGGTGCAATATAATTTGGTGTTCCACACATTGTTCTCTTTTTTTAATCTGCAAATTCTAATTTTGTTGCAAGACCAAAATCTCCAACTTTCATTTACATATTTTCATTCAGGAAAATATTTCCTAATTTAAGATCTCGATGAATCACTCGATTTGAATGCATGTACTCGACAGCCGAAACAAGCTGGTGCATGAAATATCGAGTTTACTTTGGAGTTAATTTCTTACGCTTCTTTACCATTTCGCTCATTGTCTTTTATTATTTAGAAAATACCTTATTTTTACACAGTTCCAGAATGATGTAAACAAACTTCGAGTCTTAAAATACGCTGTCAAACTCAACGATGTATTTTTGATGCAATGTTTTATGAATTTTGATTTATGAAAGTAACTAAAATTTTATGCAAATGTACTTTTTGTTTGGCTCTATTTTTTTGGAGTGTATTTTTATCGATAACTTTGATGGCGTACAATGTTTTTGTTTAAAGATTGACTCCTTCGTAGCATTTTGCAAATCCACCTTTAAATTATGATCAATCGAATACCTTTTCCAAGTAATTTTCCTCTTTGATACCTTTTGAATGCAATTTAGCCATTAACTTTCGTAATTTTTTGTTCAATTATTTCATAGACTTATTATTATTGAGGCTTGTCCATTTTGTTTTATTGTTTGTTATTAATTTTCTATTGTATTACAAAAACTTTAATATCAATTTTGAATCGATTTTTATAAAATCTTATTGAATTGAGATTGAGATTAAATAAAATTTGATTTTCAGATCAAGAAATATAAAAATACAAAATTAAAAAGAAAGTATAATTTTCTTGTTTTCAAAGGATATGATTCATTTGAAGTTTGTTATTTTGTGAATGATTTCTTTTTCTTTACTTCAGTGACTTTCATTATTTACACTTTTTTATTTTGCTTGCTTAACTTTGCTTTATAATTTCTTTATTGATCTTCTAATTAATGACTGAGCTTCAATATCTCGGACTTTAGGCAGACATTCATTGAGATTCTACAAGAGTTCACTGATTTCGCTTGATGAAAGAGAAATTGAAACATTTTATGGGCATTTTGAAGATTGAACTGCATGATTATTTCCATTTTAATTTTTCTATTATTTACTTGATTTGGTATCCCATGGACCTGTATTTTTAGTGACTTCTTTTTTTACTTACTTTTCTGCCACTGATGTTGTTTTATGATGAGAGAAAGTTGAATGTTCTGCTGGAGTTTACTTTATTTTTTCAGTTGAATCATTTTGCTAAGTTTTTGATTTTTGTTCAGCAACAATGTGGTTTTATGATTCACTTTATTTTGCTTTGTGGTGAACTGGTACTGGCTCTGAGTGCTTTTTATGGATTTCAGGTTGCTTTGTTGTTTCTTTCAGTTATTTTTAAGAATGCTTAAGATTAATAAAAAATTTACTTCTGTCTTTTTAGCAACTTATTTTGTTTTTATCTCAGCAGCAGGTTAAGGTTGCTTTTTTTATTGTTTCTTTTACATAAAATGAAGAGCTTTAATTTTCGAAGAATCTTCAAACCAATTTGATTGTGAAGCTTGAATGTTCTGATTTTCAATCCTCAATTCTTCACATATCGTCCAAGCCAATGTAATAAGCTCATCAAGATACACACCTCTTTTCAAAGCAGGATACTTTTGATAAACTTGAAGAATTTCGCCAGCAGTTTCTTTTGTAAACACAATACTTCTCATGTACATAAACATTGCAAGACACATTGCATCAATGAATTAAAACTGCTTATTTTTTCTGGAATTTTAAGATTCTAAAAACTCTAAAAAGATCGAATCCCAAATTACAAAAGAATTGTCAAGATCAAACTCTCTTGTGTGCATGCAACGTATCCATCTGAGCATGAAAGATTTTGTTTGGACATCTTGCAATTTAAGAATTCTGAATAATTAAAGGTCCATATGCTTGAGTTTATGATCTTTGATTTGGATGATTCTTTGAAGAATTGGAGTGTTATTTTTACTGTTTGGGTTTACTTTGGATTTTAAGGTTAAATCAGCTTAAGTCTTGTACATTTATCCTTGAATATCAATAATTTTCTCAAAGACAGAAAAAATATCACTTTATGCATGTTCAACAGAGTTGAAAAAAATATGACTTTACCAAACATTCGCATCAATATTTTCTGGTTTTTCATCTTTTGTCTTGAACTCAGCTTCTTTAAAATAACAAACAACAACTGAAGCCAACAACTCATTCATCCCCTGTTTATAAGATACATCTGGATTTCTGCGACACTAAACAAACAATACCGTATTAAGCAATTTAGAAATGGCTTTCTTTTGGAAAAATCTCATTTATTGATATGTCCTTTATACATCTTTATGGATTTATTATTTGAGAAATTCATCTGTTTACTAAAATTAATCAATAAATTACGACTTATTTATTTTAAAGCGGTTTAGGACTGCTCATCATTAGAAGAGGATTTTTCTTAACTGGCTATTTTATTGGTGACTTTTTATTAAACGTCGTTTTGTATGCTTAATCTTTTTTTTATTGATACTTTTTTCTCTGTACATTAATTTCATTTCTTTTTTGCTACTCATTAGAGCCTACTGAAACAACTCCAAGAGACAATCTCCACACATTGAACCGACAGTGAATGTCATTTAAATTGCATTCTTTAATAATTCTTGATAGTTAATTGAAATTCTCATTCGAATGTATGAAATACTTCTCAAACGATTCAATATAAAATGATCTCGATATGTGACTTGCTGCTAAATGGTAAATACTTTATTGCATGAAGTTTAAAGTTGATCGGATTAATCAGTGTATTATTGTATATTTTTTAGTTATGTTATTAAAATCTGATATTTATTTTTCTCTATTTATTCATCGAAAAATAAATAGATTAAAATTGCCAAATTATGTTTGGGAATAATAAAATATTCATGATAATGATTTGTTCTTTTTATTTCAAACTTTTTATTTTTGATATAAAAAATTAATGTGTTGATTCTTGTTAAAATATTTACTATGTAAAATTTTTGTTCATTGTGTTTTTTTAATATGTAGAATTATTTTATGTTAGATTCTTTTCAATATAGTTTTCATTAGAAAACCCCTTTTGTTGGAATATAAAATTATCTCTCAAAAATTCCTAAAAAGTTTAAGGCCTTTCTTATATTCAATTAATTCACCCATAAATGCCGATAAATCCATAAATTTCTTTTAAAATTCAATTTTAGTGATTTTTGAACAACTTTAAATAGTAAAGTAGTTAACATATAAAGATATAAAATCTATTTAAGAAGAAAAATGACATTCAGATCACGTGAGATGGGTCACTACCAACTCATCATCCCCCGATAGAATGCCTACAACGTAATAAATGAACTCGCCATGTACGAAATGGCACATGTCGTCGACAATGGTGATCTCGTAAACAGACAATTTTATCCACAAATTAAACGATGCTAATAACTTCTTATTAAAATAGAATCCATGCTTCAGAGGCTGAAAGCTGAAGGCATTGAGTTCTAAGAGTATGATTAGCAATAAAAACTATTTATCGAAAAGCTGTACTTTTTGTGGAATGAAGAAGCCAAAAAATTAGGCGTCATGCCAATAAAAATGCTCGATAAAGTCGAAAATGATATTCACAGAGAGTTTAAGAGATTCAGAGACATTGATGAAAGATTATAAAAAATCAAATCCAGCAAAAAATAACTTCTTGAAAAAATCGCATGCTACGAGACTATTGACTCATTCTTTGGTGAAAGTTACATGAAAAGATAAAGCCAGTCCTATTATTTGAACAACATCGCCAGTGGTACATCAGATGATATGTCTGGAGTATCTTATATGGTGGGTGTAATTGACTCTAAAAACATGTTAAGAATGAGCAGAATGATTTATCGTGTCAGTCGAGGATATGCTTGTATAAAATAAATGAGTTCGTTTGAATTTGAGCCATTGAAAATAATGTCATAAAAGATTGTTCTTATCATTTATCCAACAAGCCGAACATCAACTTTATAGAAAAAGATCCAAAAAGTAGTTGAGACTTTTTGTCACAACTTTTTCCTCTTTAACAAAATGTAAAACAACACAAGACAATCTTTACAACAATTACGAAAATAATACAACGAAGTCAGCGACTACATTGAAATGAATGAAAAAGAAATGAAATCATTCTTATAACAAATCAAAAGCATCCGATATTTATAAAGCTGGAGAATATTCTTATGGAAATAGCGAGTAATCTATGAGACATTGAATAAATTTGAGTCACGAGAACAGATTATTTATGGCGAGTTATACGTACCAAAAGATAAAGTATAATTACTTGGTAAGAGTTTAGGCAAGATGGTACCATCACCAACAATCCATTAATTAGAACTCGGTAAGCCACCAACAGCATTCGACACAAACACTTACACTATTATCGCGCAATAGATTACAAACACTTATGGTATACCACGATATCAGGAGGTTAACCCATCAATATTAACAACAGTTACTTTCCCATTCTTTTTTGGTGTCATGTTTGGGGATATTGCGCATGGTGGGGCTTTATTAGCGTTTGGAATTTATCTTGTTTTCTGGAACTAAAATATTAAGAGATCAGCATTAAAAGTGTTCAGTG
>JAQTXT010000118.1 GCA_028688645.1 Rickettsiales bacterium | reverse complement strand
TGAAACAAGAGTGATGCCACATATTCACATTAGCTTGCAATCTGGTGACAACACAGTATTAAAATATATGGCTAGAAGACATAACAGAGAGCAAGTAATTGATTTTTGTAATGAAATTAGAAAATATAGAAAAAATATAGGAATTGGAGCTGATTTAATTGCTGGTTTTCCGCGGGAAATTGAAGAAATGCACCAAAATTCATTAAAATTAATTCAAGAAATTGGTTTAGTTTTCGGACATATTTTTCCATACTCTATAAGAGAAAATACGGCTGCTGCTTTAATGGAGCAAGTTCCGATGGAAACTAGAAGAAGACGAGCAAAAGAATTAAGAGAGTTAGCTAAAAAACAATTACAAGAATTTACAAAAGAACAGATGAAACTATCTCATAAAGTATTGATAGAAAACGAAAAAGTTGGTAGAACTGAAAATTATTTGAGTGTAAAATTACCAAAAAACTCCTTAGAAAAACACAAAATCGGCGATATAATTAATTATAATTAATTGATATAATATCAAATTGACATTTTTTTATTTTATATTTATTTTAATTTAAAGAGGCAAAATCTTTAAAACGCATGCAAAGTTTGGATAAAATCGAAACGGATAGATTTAATTATGAAAAAGACGCAATCGTTTTTGAAGGAGCCAGCAGTCTGGTTGCAATTGTTTTAGATATTGAACAAACCATTAAACTTTATATAATTTCAGAAGATATGACCAAGCCTAAAAAATATGAAAAAAATGGTTTAATTGTTGATATTTTAGCTGCCAATCGTTCAGATCTAGAAGATCGCATATGTTTTCAAACATTTAAAGTTGGCGTAATCTCTGAAGAGCCGTCATTATTTCTTCAAGATTCAGTTAAACTTCTTAGAATGTATGGTATTACACTTGGTATTAAAGCAATAGAAAATAAACATTCTCCAGTAAAAGATCAAAAAAGAATTAGACACTATTTTGAAGCTGGTAATTTTTCCTGTACTCCCAAACTTTAATATATGTTTTAAAAAAATAAACCAAACCCATTTGGGCTGTTTATTAATAAATTAAAACTATATGAGTTTAGAAGAAGTAAATGATAGACTTGATCAAATTGGAAATGCATGGGAACATTTCAAACAAGTTAACGATGAAAGACTAAGACAAGTTGAAAAGAAAGGTTCAGCTGATTGTCTAATAAAAGAAGAATTAGGGAAAATAAATAATTTTCTTGATGAGCAAAAATCAAAAATGGAAAAAATTGAAATTAGTATGTCTAGACCAAATTTTGAAAGTAAAAGCTCAAATAACTATGAAAATTCTGAGTATAAAAAAGCTTTGAGAAATTATTTAGTAAAAGGAATCGACGCACCTTTAGCTACTCTTGAACAGAAATCTGATTTAACAACTGCCACAAGTGGAACTTATGGTGGTTATTTAGTTAGTCCAAATATGCAGAGAATTATCGCTGGAGAACTTGATAATACAAACTTTATGAGAAAAATTTGTTCTGTTCAAAATATTTCCTCATCAGCACTTGATATTATTGATGACACTACTTTCGATGCTTCTTGGGGAACAGAAACTGGAACAGTTAGTGTTTCAAATTCCACAGTTTTGAGCAAGTCTACAATTACGGTTCACGAATTAATTGCACAGCCACAAGTAACACAAAAATTACTTGATGATGCTTCTATCGATATAGAAGAATGGTTGGCACAACAATTAGCATCTAAATTTTCACAAGCAGAAGAAGAGGCTTTTTTAGTAGGAACTGGTGATACATACAATCAACCAAAAGGCATTACTACTTACACAGACGCATCTATCGGAACTATTACTTCTGATAGTACCTCTGATGGTAGCATAGAAGCTGAAGATATAGTTGATTTATATTATGCATTAAAAGAGCAGTATGTAAATGGTGCTTGTTTTGTAATGCCAAGAGCTGCAGTAAGTGCAATCAGAATGTTAAAGGACTCAACAAGTGGTGTATATTTATGGCAACCTGCATTATTAGGCGGTAAAGAAGACACTTTAATGGGCTGTCCTGTTTATCAAAGTGCATATATGCCTGCATTAGCAGCAAGTAGCTACTCAGTTATATTTGGTAATTTCAAATATTATCAAATAGTAGATAGAACTGATATAAGAATTTTGAGGGATCCATATACTTCAAAACCTTATGTCAGATTTTACACTACAAAAAGGGTAGGTGGTGATGTAATAAGAAAAGAAGCATTTAAGTTGTTAAAATGCGGAGCTAGCGCTTAATTTTGTTATAAAACATGTGGTGTTGATTTAAATTCAACACCACAAACACAAACGACTAACAATTGCAAAAATAATAAACAATTAATCTTTAAATGGTATAAATCCTTCTTTTTGCAGAATTAAAATTAAATTTTTCATTATAATATTATTTGATAAATTAACTATATACTCTCTACTATTAGGAGTTTTTTCTTTTATAAGTCCTTTATTTTTCATTGTTGACAATAAATATGTTATTTTTCTAGATGGAACATTTAAAGCTTCTGAAACAACCTTATTTTTAATAGCATACTCGTTATTAGAATACATCTTAAGAACTTCCTTCTCAGTATCAGTAATGTTTTTTAATTCGAATGTAATTACTATAGTTTTTTCTATTAAAATATTAAAATATTTTACATCTAAAAGTCTATTTATCTTTTCAATCTCAATTTTTAAACCACTCAATACATATTCGCACCATTTTAAAATATTATTTTCATCACCCGTATCAGCAAGCGATAAAAATTCAAAATATTTATTTCTATCTAAGCAAAAAATACTGGAAATATTGACCATATTATTTATATTAAAACCATTTTTAATTAACATGGCATAAGTTAATAATCTAGCTGTTCTTCCATTTCCATTATCAAAAGGATGAATCCAAACAAATCTATGATAAACTAGCGCAATTTTCAATAAATCATACTGATTTACATTTTTTTCATTTATAAAATTTATTAACTCTTCCATATAATCACAAACTTTTAAATATTCGGGCGGTTTGTGATTTGATTTTAAAATATTAACATTGCATTTTCGATATTCGCCAGGATTTTGACTTCCTTCTTTTTGTAATGAATAAGTTGCTATTTTATGTAATTCAGAAATAAAAAGTCTATTAATCGTAAAATCTTTATTTTCATTAATAAACTTTATAGCTTTCTCTAACATTTTTATTTCTCTTAGATCTTCATTTTCATGAATGCCATCATTAACTTTTTCATCAATAAACTCAGATATAGTTGTTCTATTACCTTCTATTCTTGCTGAATAAATACTTTCTAACATATGAAATATTTCCTGAAGTTGAGAAAAATAATACAATAGAGTTGAGCCAGAGATGGTATTTCTTCTTAAATGCTCTAAATCTATAATCAAACTAGTTAAATTTGATTCAAAATCTGGTTTTATTATTTTTAATTCAAAATATTTAAACATATCTACAATCATAAATAAAATTATCTACAAAATTTTAACATAAACTTTAATAAAATCAACCATTTAATTGACATTCTATTTTTTAATTATCTACAAAATCAAAAAAACTTATCTACAAAAACTATTCAAAACTTATATCAAATCCTTCAATTTTTAGCTGTTCTCTCAATTCTTTTTTGCAAACTTCTAACCCATCAACTGTCATAGCTTCAGCTCTAGCAGTCATAGCAGGTTCAGTATTTGAACTTCTAATCAACCACCAATCGGTTTTGTTTGTATAAACTCTTGCTCCGTCAATTTGTATAACATTCCTTCCCAACGATTTCATTCTCTCAGCTATTTTGTCTGGAACTATATATTTTATTACATCATCTGGAGTTTTTATTTTAATTTTTCTAGTTAAATATGTTTTTGGAAATTGTTTTCTAACATTCTCCAATGTTTCATTTGTATTCGCCAAAATGTTAATCATTTTCATCGTTGCAACTAAACTATCATCAAAATTATGATTTTCGCCATAATAAATATGACAAGAAGTTTCACCAGCAATTTTAATATTATCAGCTTTCATTTTAGCTTTTATAGCAGAATGTCCAGGTTTCCACATCACAGGAATTCCACCAAACTTTTTAATATCATCAACCAAAACTTGACTTGATGAAATTTCAAATAAAACCTTTTCACCAGGATTTTTCTTTAAAAAATCTCTCATTAAAAAATCCAAAATTTCATCACCAAAATATATATAACCTTCTCTATCAATAAAACCCAACCTATCGCCATCTCCATCGTAGGCAATGCCTAAATCATACTTTCCATCAACCACGGCATTTTTTAAATCTTGCATTTCTTTTTCTAAAGAGGGATCAGCTAAATGATTTGGGAACATACCATCAACTGTATCATATAAAAATTTATTGTTGCCAGGAATGTGTTTTGCAACATCGCGTATAACATCAGCAACAACACCATTTCCAGTATCAAATACAATATTTAAAGGTTTCGATTTTGAGGTTAATTTTAAGAAAGATAAAGCATATTTTATATAATCTTCTCTAATATTTTTAGCAAAAACTTGTCCTTTTCCTGTAGCAAATTTTCCACTTTCAGCTATTCTACCTAACTCTTGAATATTATCATCCCAAACTGGATCTTCCTTAGTCAGCATTTTAAAGCCATTATATTCTGGAGGATTATGAGAAGCTGTGATAATCATGCCAGCATCAATATTCAAATACCAAACAGACCAATACATGCAAGGGCTAATAACTAGACCAATATCATAAGCAACAATACCAGTTATAACCAAACCGTCAATAAAATATTTTTTCAATTCTGGTGAACCAACTCTTCCATCCATTCCACCAGAACAACTTTTTTTATTAAGA
>JAQTXT010000117.1 GCA_028688645.1 Rickettsiales bacterium | reverse complement strand
AAACTAATTTTCAGAGTAAGAAACAGTCATAATTAAAAATCAATCGGATCAGCAGTCAATCAGACCGAACAATAATGTTCTTTTACTAAAGTAAAACCGCAAAACTAACTTCTTTATCAAAATTGGTTAACTTGGAAATGTGATTTGGTAATTGATTTTGTTTAAGATTACAAACAGTCTTCTATAAAAAGAAGTACAAAACCCTCAACAACATCGATTCCACAGAGTAATGACCCGAAATAAAAATCATTGAGTGATATGTTCAATCTTCGATTCGATGACTTGGATAGCTTTGAAGTAAAATTTGATATTTTTGAAAACTAATCTAACACTGCATCTACATAAATTGAGAAACCAGAGTAATAAAAAAGCAATTTAAAAAAAGTCAATACTAATAATTCTAAATCAGCTTCGAATTCATACAAAAATGAGATATAGAAACAATTTGCCGACTTAAAATTTGACAAAAAATAAGAATAATAGTAAGAGCCAGATCTACTTTAAATGATGGATAGTTGAGATATATATTTAATGTATTTCAATCATAAATATGATTTGTATCTTACATTCACAATAAAAAAGATTTATTAAATTGATATTTAATTTATGAAGGTTAATACATGATTGTAAAATAAAATTTTCAAGTTTTTTAGAGTAATACGCAATTTGGATTATCAAATACAACATGAAATCATTGATCAATAAAGTTCTCATTTCTATCCTTGTGCCAAAGCGACCAATTGTCTTCCTAAATCGTTCAAGTTATTATGACCCAAAACTTTTTTAGTCTTTTAAATTAAAACATATTTACTTATTCAGTGTTGAAGGAGTGGTGGTATTTTTCAGCCCAAGCTTTGGCTTTTCTGTAACCGATGACCCAATCTAAAAATTCACCAGATTTGGCCTCAACCAAACTGTCTGATGATCTTCTAAAGAAATCAAGAACAATTGGTGTGATGAAAAACATGGTTCTTGCTGGGATTGAGAAGTTAAAAAGTGAAGCATATCCAAAGAGACCAGCACCAATAACAATGCCGTATTTAGGGATTGGAAGATTATGGTTAAAAGTTCTGTCATAATCATTAGAGATGCATGGGTTGATATTTTTATAAAGATCGATCTCATCTTGAGTTACTTCTCCTATGGCTTGTTTCTTTTTGAGTAAATTAAGAACAACAAGTTCAGAATTATAGAATCTTGGATATTCGAAGGACTTAATAGTACAAAAATTACGAATGGCAATCTTTGGGTTCTTTGAAGTTGATAAGTATGAGCGTCAATCAAACTTTGATATTTATTGTAGTGCTTTCTAACAAGTGTATCCCATTGATAAGCGAAAGGTTGGGTATGAGTGTTTACTTTAGAAGTTTCAGACAAGTGAACCATATTATATGTCTTTCTATCTAATTATCAAATGATTTATTTATTTTCAATTTTTTTCATATCTTCCAATCTTTATATTTCACAAATCATTTTTTACCAATAACTCAATTTATGCTACCTTCAAGGTTTTTTCACAAAATTTAACTTTTTTAGAAGAATGAGTCGATATTATTAGTTTCTAGTGGCATAAAAAGGAGCCTAAAAAATTATTAAAAGAAAAATCTATTGTAAATATTGTATACACAATTCAATTTTGTAATATTTAAGGCAAAATGATCCGAAATATAACAAAAACTTTCTCGAAATTCAACAGTAGGCAGTTTTCGACTAAGAACCCAACAGAAACTTCAGTCTTTTTTGAGAGTGTGACATCCACAGTCAAGGGTTACTTAAATCCAAACTATATCAGAGAACATGATGCGACTTTGACTCCATAACAGAAAGCTACAATGAAAAGATTTTTGATCTACAAATATGATCCTGAAAATCCATCTGATGAACCAAAATATATCAGCTACTATATTGATTTGACTAAAATCCCACCCATGTATTTGGATGCTTTGATTTACGTTAAAGACAACCTCGATTCTACTTTGTCTTTCAGAAGATCATGCAGAGAGGGTATTTGTGGTTCATGCGCCATGAACTGTGATGGACTTCACTCCCTCGCTTGTATCAGAGAAATTGATAGGGACCTTACCAAGCCCTCACTTATCACTCCATTGGGTCATATGTTTGTTCTCAAAGATCTTGTTGTCGATATGACCAATTTCTACTCACAATACAAAACCATCTAACCTTATCTAAAAAGAAAAGATCTTAAAGCCGAAGGAGTAAAATTTCTATTAATCTTAGCAAAAATAATATTATCAATCAATCGAAGACAGAGCAAAACTTGATGGTCTTTACGAATGTGTCCTCTGTGCATGCTGCTCTACATCATGTCCCTCTTATTGGTGGCATCCTGAAGCCTATCTTGGCCCTTCAGTTCTCATGCAAGCTTACAGATGGGTCATTGACTCCAGAGATCAATACTCAAAAGAAAGACTTGAAAAACTCTCTAAAGACATCAAACTCGACGAATGTCAAAATATCGGTATGTGCACTGTCACTTGTCCAAAGGGTTTGAACCCTCAATCAGCCATTCAAGAACTTCTCAGAATGGTCAAAGAACTTGAAGAAAACAAGGCAGAAGACTAAGTTTTATGATTTTAGTAAAAATTTGAAGTTAAGTTAATAAAAATTAAATATTTTTTTCAGATTAATAATTGAATTTATAATTGGTGATAAAATGGTCGAAAAGAGAGTTAATCAAAAGATCAGAGAATCTGACAATCAAACTATCAGATCCAACATCGAAAAATTGAAAGAATAATTAAGAAATCTTAGAAATGCTAAGGCATCATCAGGCAGCGCAGCCAAATTGGCCAAAATTAAAACAGTCAGAAAGAACATTGCAAGAAATTTGACAATTTTGAACCAAAAGTAAAGAGCCACTCTTGCTGGAAACCTCCATATCAATTCAAGCAAAAGAGCTCAATTCTTGAGAACCAAACTCACAAGAGCTTTCAGAACAAGACTTTCAGCTCATCAAAAATCCAAGCAAATTCTTAAAGTCCAAAAGAGAGAACAAAACTTCCCACTTAGAAACTTTGGACTTAGAGCTTGAATGATTCTTTGATTATTTAAACTTCAATATTTTATTCATTCTTTGGTCCCAATCTATTTTAATGCTTTTTATATTAATTTATAGCGATTTTTACAATTTATTTGGTTCGATAAAAATTTAATTTAACAATCAAAAAGAATGGGGAATATTTGCCATTCAGATGAGTAAGTTGTTCACCAATCTAACATTGCAGGTTCAAAAATAAGAAACCCAAAATCTGTAAAAAACATGCCACCATCTTCTTATGCGTATCAAGTAATTCAGCCATAATTGAATCGAAACATATAAATGACATTGAACGACCCCAGTAATATTGTAATCTTATTCAGAATTGAACTCAAACAAGAAAGTTGATATTTAAGGGAAACCATTTTTCTATATTCCATCAAAAAAAGCGTATTATCAAGGTGACTTCAACTCAATGAAATTACCAGAAGGATTTGGAATTGCAATATTTGACGATGGCACTTACTATCAAGGTGAATTTCAAGATGGACAAGCCTATGATGATGAGGCCGTTATTGTATTTCCAAATGGAGGATATTACAAAGGATAAGTAAAAAATTCAACCATGAATGGACAAGGTGTATTTACTCATAAAAATGTCTATACTTTCGAAGGTACTTGGAAAGATGGTCATCCTCAAGGTAATGGGGTATAAAGATACAATAAATAAAGCACAAGTTATGTCGGAGGATTTACTTCTGGAATTAAACAAGGCCCTGGTACATATACATGGTAAAACGGAGGAAGCAAATACAACGGATAATTTAGTAAAGGTCTAATGCATGATAAATTTGGAAGAATTGAAGCTAAAGGAGGTATAAAATACAACGGATAATTTAAATACGGAAAAAGAGAAGGACAAGGAACCATTTAGACTCAAAATGGAGTTTTGGAAGGAAACTTTAAAAATGATTAAATAAATGGTCCAGGTAAGTTCAAATGGAAAGATGGTAAAGTTTATGAAGGTCAGTTCAGAAAATCTATGTTTGATGGTAAAGGCAAGATCATATATCCTAATGGTAAAGTCGCTTAAGGCTAATGGGAGAAAAATCATAATAAATTTGTTTCAGCAGTTAGAGTTTGAGTTAAATTTTTGATTTTTTAACTTTTTCAGTATATTTTTTAATTAAGAGTGACAGTTAATCAATAAATTGTATCAAATAATTTTTTATACTTTATTAATTTTTATAAAACCGAACAAAAAAATGAAAAACGAAAAAAATTATAATAAAATGAATTTATTGGGCCTCTTTTTTTTGTCAAATTTTTCTTAAACTGCGATATTAAGAACTCTTATCGATAATGTTTTTGTTTGAGGGTATTTGCTTTGTCCTAAAATTATTTTTTCTCGAAGCACCTTGTTTTTTTTATTATTATTTGTTTACAATTATAAAAGGTCCTTTTAAAATCGGTTAAATTGGCCCTTATCTAAGAAGTCTATTGAAGTATCTGTCAACTTCAAAATACATTTTATATCTGTTGTCTTTCCTTTTCTTTAATTTTATTATTAAACCAGTTTTATCATAAACTTATCAATAAGAGAATTTTTTTCAAGAGGGCGACCCTAACTCTTAAAATAATGTTTTGATTAAAACTTGAGTTGGCCACCATCATGATATCTTTCGTCAAGTGGAATGACTCCAGTCATGTTGAGTAATTCTGAAATCATATTTCCTTTAATCTTTAAATCCAAAGGACTATCAGTATTCATTGAAGGAGACATATTGATTTCTATGAGCCAAGGTTTAAGATTGGAATCTATCAAAACATCGAACCCCAAAACTTAAAAACACGAATTTATATAAGGAACGGCTTTTTGATAAGACGAATAAAGTATACTT
>JAQTXT010000116.1 GCA_028688645.1 Rickettsiales bacterium | reverse complement strand
CCTTCACTTCCATTTCTTTGATTAATATGTAGATGTTCAGTATAGTTAAAATAAACCATAGCGTTTTTTTTATCTATTTTTGATATAGGCAATATTACATTAATTTGACTTTTTTCAGGATACCAAACAGTACCTATTTGATTTGATGTGGGATCTGGTTTAAATAGACTTAATTTAGCTAAATATAAATCAACCCATGGACCTGCGACAGTTCCTATATTTAAACTTGCATATTCTCCAGTATAATGTCCACAAGCGTTACAAACATCTCCAGTTGCAGCATATGCAACTCCATCCTGCGTATATCCTATTTTACCATTATCATTTATATCCCCAGGAAGCTTATCTGTAGCAATTTTAAAAGCATACAAAGATGTTTCCCAGTCTCTCCATTGATTAATTATTGATCTAATTTTTGCAGTTTTAACTAAACTATTTCCGCCCAAAACTCCAGCAATTAATAAACTAATAACAACTAAAACTATCGACAACTCTATTAAAGAAAATCCTTTGTTTAATTTTTTTATATATTAATTTTTTAAATACATTAAATACAACTACATATTTATATATGTTTTTTAGTTTTTGCAATAAATATTTGCCAAAAGCTTATTTCTTAGTAAATTTTTATTTTGCAAAAAAATTACATGTAAAATGTAAACAAATTACATGTAATAATTACTTTAAATCATAAAACTAAATTTTATATTGTTGCACTTAGTTCCATTATTTATATTATCTTCGTATGTTGTTGCACTTGTACATGAAGTTATGACATTACCAGTATCCATTTTTCCATCATCTATTTTTGTATCAATATCTTTTAATATTTTTGCTTTGAAATTTGAAACTAAACAAGCGGTACCTACACAACCTTCGTTGATAACTTCTAAAAATCCTTCGTTATAACAAAAAATAATAATTGAAGCATCTGGTTGTAATTTCGATGCTGGGAGTGTATCATTTACTTGAGAAGCAACTGGTTGGTATAAACTACTTAACGAAGTTGAATCAGGATTTGGCTTAAAAGTACTCAATCCAGCTAAGTATAAATCAACCCAAGGACCAGAAACAGTTCCGATATTCTTATTTGCATATTCTCCAGTATAATGTCCACAAGCATTACAAACATCTCCAGTTGCTTCATATGCAACTGCATCCTGTACATATCCTATTTTACCATTATCATTTATATCGCCTGGCAGACTATTTGTATTAACCTTGTAAGCAAAAACAGAAATTTTTATATTTGTCCATTCATTAATTACTGATTTAACTTTTGCGCTATCAATCAAGCTTTTCCCGCTCAAAACTCCAGCAATCAACAAACTAATAATAACTAAAACTATTGACAGTTCTATTAAAGAAAATCCTTTGTTTGATTTTTTCATATATTAATATTTTTAAATATAAGTACATATTTATATATATGTACTGATTTTTGCAACAAATATTTGTAAAAATTATTTTTTCAACTTTAATAATTCATTTAATCTTTTTGCAAATTCACCAGCGTTAACTACTGGCTCACCTTCTATAATACAAGCTTCATCAAACAAAATATTAACTAGTTCTTGCAATTCAGTTAGTTTTTCTGGTTTTGATAAATTTGCATTAATATTTTGAATAATTTCATGCTTTGGATTAATTTCGATGATTTTTTTCATTGAAAATGGTATTTGTTTTTGTTCTAGCAAATATCTTTCTAATCTTATATCCATAGCTTGTTTATCGGCAACCAAACACACTGGACTTGAAGTTAGTTTTTTAGATATTTTTACATCTTTAATCTTATCTTTTAGTATTTCTTTAATAAATGTTATCAAACCATTAAATTCACTATCTGTAATATTTTTTGCTTCCTTCTTCTTTTCATCATCAAATTTAATATCTTTCTCTTCTTCTTGCTCTTCTGGTTCGTCATTGATATTATTTAAGTCTATATCTTCTTTTGTAATTGATTTAAAATCTTTTCCTTTATAAGTATGTTGAGTTGTTACCCAGAAATTATCTACCGTATCAATTAAATAAATAACTTCAATATTTCTATCCTTAAAACCTTCAACTTGAGGCGAATTTTCAAGAGTTGCTACACTACTGCCTGTAATATAGAATATATTTTCTTGTTTTTCTTTCATTCTCTCAATGTATTCTTTTAAAGTAATCATTTTGTCAGGTGATTTATTTGAATAAAAAATACAAATATTCATAATATCTTCACCGAAAATATTACCTTCACACAATCCTTCTTTTACAACAGGTCCAAAGTTATTCCAGAATTCTAAATATTTTTCTGGTTCTTCGATCATTTTCTTTTCAAGTTCAGTTAAAATTCTTTTTACTAAAGACTTCTTAATTTTTTCAATTAAATTGTTATATTGCAAGCTCTCTCTATTTATATTTAAAGGTAAATCCTCTGAATCAACTATGCCTCTGACAAATCTTAAAAATGGCGGTAGTAATTGAACTCCATCATCAGTAATGAATACTTTTTTTACATAAAGTTTAATTTTTGATTCTCTATCTGTTGGCAAATATAAATCAATAGGTTTCTTATCTGGAATAAAAATTAAATTTGTAAATTCAATAACACCCTCAGCCTTATTATGTAAAGTCATAAATGGTTCACCTGGAATATGTGAAACATGTGTGTAGAACTCATTATATTGTTCTTTTGTAATTTCATTTTTTGATCTAGTCCACAAAGCCGAAGCAGTATTCATAATCTTAAAATGTCCGTCATCCATTTGCAATTCAACTGGAATACTAATATGGTCTGAGTATAATTTTATTATATTTCCCAAATAAATTTTATCTAAAAATTGTTCTTCGTCTGCTTTTAAATGCAAAATTACTCTAGTTCCTCTTGGATATTCTTCATTCAACTCTTCAACTGTATATTTTCCCTCGCCATCAGATATCCATTTATTAACTTTTTTCTTTCCTGCCTTTCTAGAAATTACTTCCACCTCATCAGTAATCATAAAAGCTGAATAAAATCCTACTCCAAACTGTCCAATTAATTGTACATCTTTTGAGCTATTTTCATCTAAATTTTTTAAAAAAGCTTCTGTTCCTGATTTTGCAATAGTTCCGAGTTGAGAGATTAATTCAGCTCTCTCCATACCAATACCATTATCAATTATTGAAACAGTTTTTTTATTTTTATCTATCTCTATTTTAACTTTTAATTCTTTATCTTCTTCTAACAATTTATCATCTTGTATCGCTTTATATCTCAATTTATCACAAGCGTCAGAAGCATTTGAAATCAATTCTCTAATAGCTACATCTTTATTTGTATACAGAGAATGTATCATTAATTTAAGCATTTTTTTGCTTTCTACACCAAATTCAAATTTTTCTTTCTCGGACATAAAATATTAAGTTTTTATTAGCTAACGGAGTATATAGATATTATTTGCGGAATTTCAAGATTTTAATTGGTAAATAAACCAAAAATTTAAAAACAAGTTGCCTACGAGCAAAAGTAATGGCTTGAAATACCAAAACACAATTTAATAATAAGTTTTGCAGAGTGAATATACATTGACATTTTTAAATATTATTAAATAATTGATATCAGCATAACATGAAAGATTTTAAATGATATTAGATTCATATGAAGACAAAATGTTGATGGCATTTGTTGAAAAAGAGAAAAAATTTAATTGGTATAAGAATACATTTGCTAGATACAATATAAATGGAATAGATAAATTTGCTTGGAGATGGAGCTGGTGGGCTTTTTTTGGAGGTTTTTTCTATTTATTTTATAGAAAAGCATATTTTTATGGATTAATTTATTTGATATTATCGATTATTTTTGCTTTTAATGAATCAACTTCATTGATTTCGTTTATATTATATGTAGTTGCGGGTGGAGTATCGCCATATTTTGTTTATTTGAAATATAAAAAAGATAAAGAAAAAATAGAAAAAGTAATAAAAGATGAAAAAATAAGAATTGAAACTATGTCTAATTTAGGTGGAACTAACATTGCGATAATAGTTATTTTTATTGTTATAAATTTTCTTGCCTCATTAGCAGTAGGTATTTCAGTTGCTACAAAATAAATTTATATTTTTTATTTTATTATGATAAAATAAAAAATTCAAGGTATAGATATTTTTAACATAAAAAGTCATATTGGTTTTTTTAGAAAAAATATTTGATTTTGCTATCGAAAAATCGGCTTAATTAAAAAAAATTTAACTGAATTTCTAAAAACATATTTTCCACTACTATTTTCTTTTAAAAAAAGTTCCATCAAATATTAAGTTAATAGACTTTTTTTCATTAGTTTTTGTTATTATTTTATCTTCTATTTTATGATTTAAAATATCAGAATACTTTACTAAAGTCGAAATACTTTTGTTATACTTTCTTGATAAATCTTTTAAAAATATACATTTATTAGTATAATCATTATATGTTTTATCTGCCCAGCTTGGTGATAAAATCTTAAGTTGAAAATGTTTTTTACAATTATTGCAAAGATATCTCTGTTTTTCATCATTATTTTTACCTTTTTTAATAATATTTTTTTACTAAATGGACATTTTTTTCACTTTAAGTTAAGTTATTTTAATTAAAACATTTATAGATGTTTTAATTAATATGATCAAGCTGTTAAGTGGGATTTTTAAGTGCTATTTTTTTAATTAAGCCAAATTTTTCAATAAATCAATCATAATTGATTTATAAAAATATAGTGATATCATGTATATGCAATTAATCAATTGGGAATTTATGAAAGTTGGAAATGTCAGATGTATAATAAAACATAACAATAAATGACAACCCCACCGCAAGCAGTGGGGTATTACAATCTTGACTAAATCTAATTAAAAATCAAAACTTAATTGTTGAGAATGAATTTTTTTATAATCTTTTTCTTTTTGTCCTTGATTTTTTA
>JAQTXT010000010.1 GCA_028688645.1 Rickettsiales bacterium | reverse complement strand
CTTGGTGGAAGTTATACATACAAATTCACTTTATCAGATATGGAGCAAAATACAATTGTAGATGTTAGAAGTCTTCCTTCTGAAATTGATAAAATACAATTTTCTGATCCAAGTATTTCTGCATCGAGTATAAGACTTATGAGGAATAATGATGATCTTATAATTTATGTAAATGGTGATGAAAAAACAATAACCATAACAAATCATTTTATGGGAAGTGATGGAACATATATATATCAAATAGAACAAATTGTTTTTTCTGATGGAACTGTAATGGATTTAACTGCTGGTCTTGAGTTTACAGGAACAAATGGTTCTGAAACAATAAGAGGAACAAAATTTAGTGATACAATAAAAGGACTTGGTGGAAGTGATACGATACTTAGTTATGGCGGAGATGATACTATAATAACATCTGCTCCAGGAGTAAGCACAATCATAGATTCTTCTGGTTTCGACACATATGAATTTACTCTTTCAGAAATGGGAAGAAATAACATAATTGATATTGGTGGAAATGGTTGTATATTGATACATACTACTACACAAACTGTTGGTGTATCTGGAACAGCAAGTTATCTGACAGATTCAAATGGTGTATCTATTGAGGGGAAGTGGAGCTTATTATATTCAAACGGTTTAAGTCTTTTACTTGAAAGAGGAACGGAAAGTTACGGTTCATTTATAATAAGTAGCACAAGTGGAAGTAGTTTGAGAATTACTCCGAATGGGGATTATAGTAAGTATATAATTGTGAAGAATTGTGATCATTTGTTTAGCTCTAGGGGAAAGGGTGTTGCTAATGTTGGAGATCAATTTTTGGGAATTATTTTGCCAGGTATTGATTGTGATGCTCTGCAAATTCCTACAAGTTGCGAAACGGAAAACGATTTTCAGACATATATTAGTTTGGGGCAGGAAATTATTTCAAAATGTATTGGTAATGCTGAAGAACTTACTGAATCTTGTCTTAATAGAGATCAAGATGAGTTGGCAGAAGAAATAGAATCAATGTTGTCTTCTTTGACTGATGCGGAGAAAGCTGTTCTTGTGAGAAGATATGATCCTTTAGTATTAGATTTAAATGGAACTCTTACTGAATATCCGTATGTTTTGGATACAATGTTTTTAACGCTTAGTAGAGGATATGGTAATGTAGAACCTTTACATATTGCTATGAGCAGAAATTCTGCACTTTTGGAAGATGTTAGGAAAATAGCCAAATCGGTATTTGAAAACCAAGATGAAGAAGCGGTGCTTCATCTTGCGACTTTAGATGAGAAAATAGAATATATTATTTATGAGTGGGCTGATGTTATTGGTATTACTGGTATGAGAGGTAGTTTTGATGCTAGAAAGCTTGCGACTCTTGAGGCATTTAGGGGTGTTGATTATTATAATGTTATAAGCGGTGTCAATCCAACTAGTGAACAGGTATCTTTGTTGAATGCAGCTTGGGAAAGTTTGGTTTGTGAAGTGAGAAGTAAGATACTTATTCAGGGAACTTTTAGAGAGGCTTTTCCTGGGGCTACTTATGATTTCAGAACTGACAGTATTAATTTTGGGAATGTAACGGCGGTAGAGTTTTTTGGAAATATCAAGGCTTATTGCGATAACTGTTTAGTTGGAACTGATAAGACACATTTTACATATCAAGTAAAACAAATGTTGCCATATTTTGTTGGCAAAATAAATGGAATAGATACTGTAGCTCAAGCAAAAACTATGTTGACCGATTATGTTGGAAAAGTTAGCGATTATTTAGTTGCGGGAACTGATGGTGATGATGCTTTGGTTGGAACATTTGGCACAGATATTCTAGATCCTAGAACAGGAACCGATACAGCTGTTGGAGGGTATGGTGATGATATCTATGTTTATAATGTTGGCGATGGACATGATACATATGGAGAGGCAAGTTTAAGTGGGTCAACTTATACAGATAGCTATGGTTCAGATAGAATTATATTCGGGGCTGGAATAACCAGGGATAATATTATATTCCAGATGAGTGGATCTAATTTAATAATTAAATTCTTAGATGAGAACGGCGAAATAAAAGCAGATGATTCAGTTACTATAATTTCTCAATTTGGCGCATTATCAAACAGAATTGAAACTCTAGAATTTACAGATTCTAGCATAACTGATGAAGCAAATAGGACTATGGATATTTCTGATCCAAATAAAATTATACTAAGATCAGATGATTCAATAATATTCAGATCTGGTATAACTTCCTCAAATGTTGCTTTAATTAGAGAAGGTGATAATTTAGTTGTACTTACTAGCAATTTTGATAATAAAGTGGTTGTTCATAATTATTTTACGACTAATCCAGAAGGTGTTAGCTATATAAAATTTTCTGATAATAGTGTGTTTAATTTGTCTTCTGTCAATATAACTGCTGGAAGTTCTGATGTGTATTCTCTAAATGGTTATGCACCAGTTCAAGAAGATGTATCTACGCAAATTCATTTTTTAAATCCTAGTATAGTTCAAATTACTAATGCTACTAGTCCAGGTAATGGAACTGTTTCGATTGGTGATAATGGCGAATTAGTATATCAAACTTCAGAAAATTATAACGGAGCTGATTCATTTGAAATAACTTATATAGATGCATTAGGTGTTACTAAGACAAAGACTATGAATGTTGTTGCTGCACCAGTAAATGACGCGCCTACTATAGCTGTTGGACAAGAAGAATTAAGTGAAACAATACAAACAAATGCTAAGTTAGAAATAGATCCTTTTGTGGGAGTAAGTGATGTTGATGGAGATGAACTTGAAGTCGCTTCAATAACACGAATAAATGATGAGGGTGTACAAGAAACTATAGATTTAGTGGTAGACGAAGAGTCTGGAAATTCACAAGAAATAGTATTAAAATACGGAACTATTCAACTTGTAACTTCTAGTGTAGAAAGTAGTGAATCAGAAGACGGAGAATATAGAGAAACTCTTGTTTATACTCCAAATGGAGCACATAGTGGAATTGAATCATTCTCATATAAAATTGATGATGGAAATGGTGGAGAAGTTACAAGATTGGTAAATGTAAATGTATCAAGTATTCTACCACAAATAGATTTTGATGAGTTAGAAGATCCTATCAATATGGTAGTTGCTACTGAAGAAGAAGAACTTCCAGAAACTGACTTTAGATATTCTATCTATAATGTATCAGATTATACTGGAGATATAACATGCATATATCCAACAGATTTAGAACATTATGGAGAGTTAATAGAAGTAGGAAGTGATGGTTGGAAAGCTATTCTCAGAATACCAGAGGGATTAGAAGCAACACCAAATTGTACAATAATGGGAATTCCAGTTAATGGAACTGCAGGAGATTATTCATTACCTTTCCAAATCAGAAGTACTTCTGAATATTCAGATATTGCTCAATTAAGGCTTAGAATAATGCCAAGAGTTGATTTTTCAAGTAGTTCTTCAGATGCTACATCAAGCAGAAAAAGCTCATCAAGCAGTAGAAGTGGTTCGTCAAGTAGCAGAGATAGTGGCGTTTGGTCAAGCAGAGAAGACTCCGGTTCTTCTGACGCTTTATCTAGTAGAGATAGTTCATCAAGTATTAGAGAAAGCTCAATTGACGATGATATTTGGTCAAGTATGGGAGGTTCATCAAGTAGTAGAGATAGTTCAATAAGTAGAGCTATTTGGTCATCAAGCAGTAGTATTTCGCCATATAGTAGTTTACCGATAAGCAGTGATCTTGCAAGTAGATTGGGTGAATCCTCAAGTGATCAGCCTGAAAGTCAAGGAGTAAGCTCAATTGCAACTGGTTTAATGATAGTTACTGGTGCTATAGTTGTAGTTGGAGCAATTGCTGGTGGCATTTGGTTATTTAAGAAAATCTTTGGTAAAGAAGAAAAACCTAAAGTAGTAAATCCTAATGTAACAGTTGATGTCGAGAATGGAACTACAGATGTAGAAATGGATGTTGTTTCTACAACAAGTTTTGTAGGACAAGTTTCAGCATCAAAAGGAGATGTATCTGAACAAAATCAGAGGTAAGTCTCACCTACAATTCATTGTAAAAAATAAACATATATTAAAATATTAAAAGATTGTTTATTTCACTAAAAAATTATGAGTTTTGACTAGAATATTTTTATAATTATTCTAGTCAAGTTGTGATGAAATATTATATTAAAAGGGTGAAGAGGTGCAAAATTTACTATAGTAGGTAATTCTAATTAAATTAGATGATTTAAATAGCGAGGAAATAAATAAACCAAAGATGAAGTAAAGAAAAAGTTAATTTATAATATGATAAAAATAGAAAAATAAATAATATATAAAATTAAAACAACAATGGAAGAACAGAGGAAGAACAGAGAAAAAACATAAAATATACAGATAAAAAATGGTAAGGTTAAGACAAGGTATGATAAAAATATTATAATAAGATAAAGAACAGCGAATGAACTCTGAAAATATAAAACAACGATAAAAGTAAACAAATAAACTGCGAGATTATAACGATATTTAAGCGGGAAATGAAGCAAATTAATCTTAAAATAAAATAAACATTCTAACCACTGAAAAATAAGAGTTAAACCAAAAACATAAGGGCAAGGTTTTTATGACAAAACAACCCTAAGATAACCCCAATTTTTTTACTAAAATGTAGTAAGAAAATACTAAGATTATATAAAGCTTTTTTTGCTGGAAATGAATTTCTCACAAATTTGTTTGTAGGAAATAAAAACTAAAATATTTCTTGTAGTTAGTTATAAAAAATATATTTCAAGAAATTTATCAGTTTAATTATATAAAATTTTAAAAAAAATTCTTTTATGCTCAATATAAACAAAAGGTTTTTTATTAAAAACTAAGAATTATGTATATTAAAGAATACTTTATATTATATTTTTAAATGCTATTTTATATAATTTTATTTATTTTGTATCATCTTAATAGATCTTTAAATATAGGCCTACTCCTCTAAATAGTGTTTAACATTATTCTTACACTCTATAATTTTGAATTCACGATAATACAATTATCTTTACTTAATTGGAAGAGCAAGTTAAAAAATAAAAGTCTAGTTTTTAGCTCAATTTTGTAATTTTTATTAAGCAGTAAATAGGTAGCAAACAACAAAATTATAGAGAACTATAATTTTGTTTTAAATCCAAACAAACTATTGATTTTATTATTTTAAAAAGTGGTGCCGTAACAAGGATTCGAACCCTGGACCTACTGATTACAAGTCAGTTGCTCTACCAACTGAGCTATTACGGCAACGACACTATTTTACTAAAGACTTTTTCTAAAATCAAGAAAAAAATTGATTTTTTGTAAAATAATAATTTTTCATGATTTTTTTTATATTCTTCTTGCGCTTTTAAAAGTTTATTTTTACAATACCACCAAGAGGTATAAACTATAAATAAAATGTTGGATTCAGCTTTACCAGAAGATATGGAAATTGTAGCACAAGGTTCTATAGATTATAATGGACGAACTATTGCTTATGTTGTATCTAAAATGGGAAATAGTTATTTTTTAGAGATTAGTTTTGTTAATAGTCCAAAACAAAATGATAAAGAAAAGAAAATTGAATTTAAATTTGAACAAAGGGAAGATGGAAAATTTTATTTGAATTCGAAGGAAACACCTTTTTTTCATGATATTTTTATAGAGAAAATTGGTACAGAAATAGCGATGGTTTTGAAGGTTAAGGATAAGGAAGAGGTTAGCAGATTGACTGTTTGTCCAGATAGAACTAAGTTTGTTGTTATGGGGAGGAAAATTCAATCTTCAGCGATAACTTTAAATGGTAATAAGACTGATATTAATTTTAATTCTTTATCTAAACAATTAAATAGAAATGAAAAAAGTAAAATTGATACGATGGCCTCAAGACTTTTTAAGTTTATTGAAATTAAAATTTCTGGAAGAACAAGATAATCTATTTAATCTGTTTGTGTATAGTAATCATTTGGCTATATATGTCAAAAACAAATCTCTATTATGTAATAAGAGGTTTGCATTGTTTGCTATTTTGATAAAACTATTTTCGAGAACTATCCTTTCATCTTCATTAAGTTTTTTTAGAACAAAATTAATAACATCGTCAAATTCAGGTCTATCAATACCTATCCTTATTCTATTGTAGTCTTTTCCTATCATTTCATCTATACTTTTTATACCATTATGTCCTGCAGAGCTTCCGCCGATTTTGTATTTTATTTTTCCAAGTTTTAAATCTAAATCATCATGAAAAATATAAATATTTTCCAATGGTATTTTATAAAAATTAGCTATTTCAGAAACTGCAACACCGGATTTATTCATGTAAGTTTGTGGTTTTATAATTATTCCTTTTTCACAATTAATACTACCTGTCCAAATTTCGGAGTGAAATTTTTTGCCTTGATTGACAAAATTGTATTCTTCTATAATTTTGTCAATAGCCAAAAAACCAGTGTTATGCCTAGTGTCTTTATACTCATTTCCTATATTTCCTAATCCTACGAACAAAAACATTTAAGTTTATACAATATTGTTTGACTTTTTTTTATCAAAGAATATAATAAAAAGCAATCATTTATAGAACTAACTTGCGAGATTATGAAAAAAATTAAAAGAATAGGTATTTTTACTTCTGGTGGAGATTGCTCTGGGTTAAATGCTGTTATTAATGCTGTTTTAAAAATAGCAACTCTAAAGGATATTGAAGTTTATGGAATATATAACGGAACTGATGGTTTATTTTATCCAGATTTAAAATATAAAAAATTAGAATCTAAGGATTTGCAAAATAATTTTTCTTCTATGAGGACTGGTGGAACTATATTGAGAAGTAAGAATAGAGATAGCGGTGTTACAGGTACAACAGAAAAAAATAAGGAAGCATTTTGTAAGGGAGTAAAGGAATTGAATTTAGATTCCTTAATAGTTGTTGGTGGCGATGGTAGTGCAATGATTACTTCTGAATTAGTTGCAGGAACTGATATTAATGTTATTTGTATTCCGAAGACAATAGATAATGATACACCAATTACAGAGTATTCTATTGGTTTTGATACAGCAAGAAATGTTACCATGGAATCAATGGATAGAATACAAACTACAGCGTATAGCCATGATAGAATTATGATTATGGAAGTTATGGGAAGAGATGCGGGGCATTTAGCTTTGCATACAGCTATATCAGGAGAAGCTTGTGTTTGTTTAGTTCCAGAAATCAAATATAATATTGATAATGTTTGTAAAAAATTTGATGAAGTTAGAAAGCAAGGAATTGATTATGCATTAGTTGTTGTTTCAGAAGGTTGTAAAATGGAAAATGGTAGCAATGTAGTTGTTGATAAATGTGGTGTTTCTTGTTATACTGGCTTTGCAAATTATATTTCAGTAGAATTATCAAAAAGAGGATATTTAAATAGAACTACAATTTTAGGACATGTTCAAAGAGGTGGAACTCCTACTGCTTTTGATAGAATTATTGCGGCAGAATTCGCGGATCATGCGATTAAAATATTGCTTGAGGGTAAGAATCAAAGAATGGTTATTTTGAAAGATGGGAAAATATCAGATGTAGATTTATTTGATGCTGTAAAAGTTGGTAATAGACCACTATCAAAAGATGATAATTTAGTAAAAACAGCAAGAAATCTCGGAATTTATATTGGAGAAGAAGAATAATTTGTTTGAAAATTAAATAAAATTTTATAAACTCTTAAAAAAGTTTTAAGAGTTTATTTTTTTATGGTAACATTAGAAAAATATGATTTAAAATATGTTGATGATTTTGTTGAATATATGAAAGAATTTCAACAATATGGTGATGAATTTCATATGATGAATATAATTGAAACTGTTTTTAAACATTATTATTCTATTGAGAAAAAATATACTGATTTTTCAGAAAAAGAATTAAGAGAATTTTTCCCAAGATATATTCAATTTCAAATAAATTGTGAAAAAGCTGAAACCCTTGAAAAAAAAGATTGGGTTGAAGCTGATTCGTATTTTATTTGTAAAGATGGAAAAATGATCGGGGAGATAAGTTTTAGAAAGCGATTAAATGTATATTTACTAACTCATAGTATGGGACATATTGGCTATAAAATAAAATATTCTGAAAGAGGAAAAGGATTTGGGACTGAAGCATTAAAATTAATGCTTGAAAAAGCTTGGGAAGAAGGTTATACTGAGTTAATGATTTCTTGTAGAGAAGATAATATTCCATCGAGCAAAGTAATTGAAAAAAATGGTGGAATTTTAAATAGAATTAATAAAATAAATGATAATGAAATTCATAAAGAATATTGGATTTTTAAACCAGAAAAGCAATGAATATGGAAAAAGAAAGTTTAGTTGAGATTTATCAAGGTGAAAATGGTAGCTTAAATATCAGAGTTGATGATAATAAGCAAACTATTTGGGCAAATCAAAATGAGATTGCTAAAATTTTTGATGTCAATGTTAGAACAATAAATGATCATATAAATAATATTTTCAAAACCAATGAAATGAATAAGGAGGCAACTATCCGGAAATTCCGCTTAGTTCAGAAAGAAGGAAAGATAATGGTTCAAAGAGAAATTGAATATTATGACCTTGATGTTGTTCTTTCTGTCGGTTATCGTGTTAATTCAAAAAATGCTATTAAATTTCGTCAATGGGCGAATGGTATTTTGCATAAACATATAGTAAATGGCTGGACGATAAATTATAATAAATTAATTATTAATTTTAATATTTCCTGGATTCCTGTTTTCGCGGGAACGACAATAACTGAACTAAATGGAGCTGTCATTTCACGCGAAGTGAGAATCCAGGAAATATTTAGTAAAATAAATACTTATTTTACTAAGACTAAAGATTTGTTACTTAAAATAATTTTTTCAAAAAATGATAGGTTTAATTTTAGAATTATTAAAATAGGAAAATATGAATAACAAAATTTTAAATGATTTAATAAAAATGTTCTCAAAACTTCCATCTTTAGGGCCCAGATCGGCAAGACGAATTGTTTTACACCTTTTAAATAATAAAGAAAGCATTATGTCGCCTTTAATTTCATTGATGGAAGAAGGTTATCAAAATATTAAAAAATGTCCTATTTGTGGAAATTTAACTACAGAAGAAATTTGTGAAATCTGTTCTGATACCACAAGAAATAATGATTCAATATGTGTTGTTGAGAATGTGGCTGATTTATGGGCTATTGAAAGTACGATGATTTATAAAGGGCAATATCATATTCTTGGTGGAAGTTTATCCGCAAGTGAGGGCAGGGGACCTAATGATTTGAATATAGAGAGCTTAATTGATAAATTACAAAATAATAAAAACATAAAAGAAGTGATAATTGCCACTAATCCAACGATTGAGGGGCAGACTACAGCTTTTTACATAGTTGATTTATTGAAAGAATTTGATGTTAAAATTACAAAACCTGCCTATGGAATACCTCTTGGTAGTGAGTTTAATTATTTAGATGAAAGCACCTTAGATATAGCATTTAAAAATAAGAAAGAGTTTTAAACTATGCAGTGTGATTTGGTATATTTTGAAAATGGAAAAATTCCTCAAATGTCGACAAAAGTTGAAAAGTTTGATAATGATTTAAAAGAAATTGCTAAAATAATGTTTGAAGTTTTACCAGAATATAATGCAATCGGTTTGGCTTCTATACAATTAGGTATTCCAAAGAGAATAGTGGCGGTAAATGTAGAAAATCATAAAATATTTGCCGTGAATCCAGAAATTATATGGAAATCGGAAGAAACTAGTGAGATGGAAGAAGGAAATGTTTCAATTCCAAATATAAAAGTTAAAATAACTCGTCCCAAAAAAATTAAAATTAAGTTTAAAAATCAATATGGAAAAGAAAAACAGATAGAAGCTGATGGCTTATTAGCTACATGTTTGCAACATGAAATTGAACAATTGGATGGGATAAGTATATTAATAAGGTAAATTGTTTGTTTCTTGAAACTTATAAAGGATATAGATTTTGTGTTTGAATAGCTTGCAAATAAAGTATTTGTTGTTATTGTTCTCAGAAATAATATCAGGTAAATATGTTAGAAATTTTTGTTTTTATTGCAAATATTTTGAATAAAATTCTTTATTTTGAGATTTTTGGAGTTCCATTTTTAGTTTTATGGTTAGTATTTTTCGCATTATTTTTATCTTTTAAACTTTATTTTCCGAATGTTAGATTCTTTAAACATGGTTTTGATGTTGCAATTCATAATAAATATTATTCTCTAGATGATGTTGGAGATATAACTCCTAGGCGTGCGTTATTTACTTCTATATCTGGCTCTGTTGGTTTAGGAAGTATAGCTGGTGTTGGAGTAGCTATTACTATTGGTGGTCCAGGTGCTATTATTTGGATGATTATAACAGCGTTTTTTAGTATGAATATTGCTTTTGCTGAGGCTACTCTTTCTCAAATTTATAGAAAAGTTGAGAATGATGGAAAAATCAATGGTGGACCATTTAGATATTTAAGATATGGACTTGAAGATATTGGATATAAAAAATTTGGTGTAATTTTATCTAAATTTTTTAGTCTTATGCTGATTTTTGGTTCAATAGGTGGCGGTATGTTCCAGATAAATCAATTAATTAGAACATTGACAAGCTATCAGACTTTTGATAATTGTAAAATTATATTTGGATTGGTGTTTGGTATTTTTTCATTATATATTCTTTTTAGAGGAATAAAAATAATTTCAAAAATTGTTGCAAAAGTGGTTCCTATTATGGCTATTTTATATTTTTTATGCACTTTAATAATATTGGCAATAAATTATAATCAGATTTTGCCATCATTAGTTATAATATTTAAAAGTGCTTTTAATTTTCATTCTGTGTTGGGTGGCTTTGCTGGTGCTTTTATTATAGGAGTTAGAAGATCAATATTTGCAACAGAAGCTGGTTTAGGAACAGCATCTATAGCACATGCTGTAGCAAAATCAAAAGAACCAATAAGACAGGCTGCAATAGCATGTTTAACTCCAATGTTTATAATGTGTTTTTGTTTAATGACTGCATTGATAATAGTTATAACTGGCGTTTACAAAACTGATGCTCAAGGGATAATTTTAACAAAAAATGCTTTTTTAACAGTTTCTGATTGGTTTCCTATTTTGTTAACCGTAATTATAGCAATGATTGCAATATCTAATGTGCTAGGTTCTTCATTTTATGGGCAATCAGCATGGAGAAGTCTAATGAAAAATAAATTTACGATGATCTATAATTTAATTTATTTTTTTGCTATAGTTTCCTGTTCTTTGGCGGATTTAAATACAATAGTAATGATTGCTGACACATTCGTTTTAAGTATGGCAATACCGAACTTAATTGGTATTTTTATGCTTAGCGGTTTAGTAAAGAAAAAGATATCGAGATACACTAAATCATTAAAAGTAGGAGATTTTGATAAGAATTAATATAAAGGAGTTTATAATTTTTTC
The DNA here is from genome assembly GCA_028688645.1 of Rickettsiales bacterium. Taxonomy (GTDB): domain Bacteria; phylum Pseudomonadota; class Alphaproteobacteria; order Rickettsiales; family UBA1997; genus CALXSC01. The sequence goes on along the minus strand of JAQTXT010000010.1, from coordinate 10,177 downwards.
CTTATTATCTGTTAAATTTTTAAAAAACTTATTGATTATTTATATTACTATTTTACAATCTGAGAGCGATTGTTCAACAGTAAAGTTATGAGAATAGAAAATATAGGTGTAATTTTTCCATCATCTTTTTGTGATAAAGAAAAAATAGAAAAAACAATTAATTTCTTCAAAAACAGAGGACTTAATTTAATTTTCGCAAGAAATAGTGTTAAAAATATTAATAATTTTGCAGGAACTGATGAAGAAAAAATAAGTGAAATAAATGAAATTTTTTCAAATGAAAGTGTAGATATCGTCTTTGCTTTTAAAGGTGGTATGGGACTAAGTAGAATTATTGATAAAATTGATTATGATATTATCAAAAAAAGCGGAAAATCTTTATTTGGCTATAGTGATATTACCTTACTTCATAATGCTGTTATTAAGAATACTGGTTTAATAACATATCATAGCCCAATGCTTGACTGGGCTTCAAAAACAGATGATATAGATTTAGATTCATTAAATTATTTATTAAATTTTCTTTCAAATAAAGATAATACAGAATTTAGGCAAGAATTATTAAAAGATGTAGTAGTCTTAAAAAATGGAACTGCAAGAGGCTTAACTATAGGAGGAAATTTAGCTTTATTATCTGATAGTATAGGAACAAAAGCTGACTTTGATACAAATAACAAAATATTATTAATTGAAAATGTTGGTGAGAAAATTATTAGAGTTCATGAAGAGTTATTTCATTTAAAAAATGCTGGAAAGTTTGATAACATAAAAGCTTTAATTATTGGTGGTATGAATTATATTGAAGAGGAAATGGGATTTTATTCAAATGTTAATGATATCATACTTGAAATATTCAAAGATAAAAATATTCCAATAATATCAAATTTCCCATTTGGTCATGATAAAAGAAAAATGATAATTCCATTGAATAGTAGAATTGAGATTAGTACTACTGGGAATGAATATAGGTTTTAATATGTTTGAGATTGTAAAGCATAAAGATGATATTATTGAAATTAAAAAAAAGTTATTGAGTTGTTGCGACAAAGAAGAAGTAAAAATAATATTAATAGAATTGATAAATATTTTGAAAAGGTATAATATTGATTTCTTAAGAAATAAAGTTTATATCCTGTATTTTGGACTAATGATATAAAAAATCTTGATGCAGATTATACAGATACCTTCACAAGTCCAGCGATGGTTTTTTGTAGAAGTTTATTGGAGGAAGTAGCAAATATAAACAAGAATAAAAATTCATTTTGGTTTAATATATATCAAGGAACGCTGGATCAAGGCAAAAATAATGATTTTACAGTGATTGCAAGCGAAGTATATTCACAATATATTGTGTTAAATTTTGATTTATTTAATAAAGTCGTCATCTTAGACAATAATGCACTTTGCAAGGTAGAACATATTTTGGTCAGAGATGAATTACCACTTTTGGTAAATGCTTATCAAAAATACTGGCAGTCTGGATTAAGAATGCCTCCAGATTTCTTAACAAAAACTATTGCAATAACAAGTAGAAGTTTATTACCAAATCCTGATACAGTTATTCATAATCATGAAAAAGATAGCTATGTTTCAGTTAGTATTTTAATTTCAAAATTAAATCCAAAATATAGTCAACTAGAATTAAGATTAATGCTTAGGGAAAAAGATAAACAATTAGCTATAGAAGAAGAAATATTTGCAGAATCAGAAAAAAGAAAACCTAAATACAAAATCAATTCTTGGTATGAAAAAGTAAAAATTATGTCCAAATCTACAAAAGGTACTATATCAATTTGATTTCATAATTAAATAACTTTCATATTACTACAAATGTTTGTCAATAGTATTTAAAGACTTATAAACCAAATATCCACCAAGTACAAAAATTGGAATTGTCAAAAGTTGTCCCATTGTAAATATTTTTACTATATAGCCTATTTGAATATCGGGTTCTCTAAAAAATTCAACAATAAATCTTGAAGTGGCATAGCCTATTAAAAATATTCCACTTAGTGCCCCATTATATTTTCTAATTTTTGTAAATTTTGCCAAATAGAATAGAATGCAAAATAAGACAAATCCTTCAAGAAATGCTTCATAAAGTTGGCTTGGGTGTCTTGGAAGTATTCCAGCGTTTGGAAAAATTACGCCGATTTTGGAAGTTGTTATTCTTCCATATAATTCCATATTAATAAAATTAGCAATTCTACCAAAAAATAGGCCAATAGGTGCAGCTAAACACAATAAATCACAAAAGGCTAGGTAATTGATTTTATATTTTTTGCATAGTAGATATGAACCTATAATACAACCAATCAAACCGCCGTGGAATGACATACCACCTTCCCAAATTTTAAAGATATACAAAGGATTTTCTATATAGAATGTTAAGTTATAAAACAAAACATAACCAAGTCTTCCACCTAATATTATAGATACTACAGTATAAAGAAAAAAATCATCACTAACTTTTTTGTCATCAAAAACCTTTTGCTTTGAGTTAAAATATTTTATAATAAACCAAGCAATTATTATTCCAAATACATAAGCCAGTGAATACCATCTAACAGCTAATGGACCTACTTGAAAAATTACTGGATCTAAACTTGGTAGTTTCATAAAAGACAAAATAGTTAATATGGTTAAATGTTATTTTATTTTTTTATTTAATCAAATTTTATTATAGATATTTTATCTAGTTTATTCATAAATATATTTTTAATAATTCTTTAAAAAAGTTCAAACTTTTTTGTATATTTATTAGATTTAACCCATGTTATGGTAAGCTTTATTGGCAAATGAAAAAATATAAACTTTTTTCTTGACTAATAGAAAATCATATGTTAAAATGTTTGAGGTGAGATTCGGAAACTCCAATAAAAATTGAAAGTCTGAACTTTTTTAACAAAAAAGTTAGAAATAGTTGTTGACTTTAAGATTTTTTGTTTGTAAAATACTCACTAAGTTGTTTTTTATTGTAAATGTAAGTTATCACATGAGGAAAATAATAAAGGTGGTAGGCGATGAATAGTTGACTTACTCATTATTATTGACTCGCGTCAAGAATAAGTTTTATATAATAATAATGCAAGAGTAAGGACAAACTTAAAATTTTAAAAATTTAAGAGTTTGATTCTGGCTCAGAACGAACGCTGGCGGTATGCTTTAACCATGCAAGTCGAACGAGAAAGGGTAGCAATATCTGAGTAAAGTGGCAAACGGGTGAGTAACACACAGGAATCTACCTAGTAGAGGGGAACAAGCACTGGAAACGGTGTCTAATGCTCCATACGCCGGTATAGAAATATATCGGGAAAGGGTTAGTCGCAAGACTAATTCGCTATTTGATGAGCCTATGTCGGATTAGTTAGTTGGTAGGGTAATGGCCTACCAAGACGATGATCCGTAGCTGATCTGAGAGGGTGATCAGCCACACTGGAACTGCGACACGGTCCAGACTCCTACGGGAGGCAGCAGGTGGGAATATTGGACAATGGGCGAAAGCCTGATCCAGCAATACCGCGTGAATGATGAAGGCCTTCGGGTTGTAAAGTTCTTTTAATAGGAAAGATAATGACGGTACCTATAGAATAAGCACCGGCAAACTTCGTGCCAGCAGCCGCGGTAATACGAAGGGTGCTAGCGTTGTTCGGAATTATTGGGCGTAAAGGGTGTGTAGGTGGTTTTGTAAGTTAATTGTGAAATCCCGGGGCTCAACCTCGGAATTGCGGTTAAAACTACAGGGCTAGAGTAAGATGAGCGATGGCAGAATTTCTAGTGTAGGGGTAAAATCCGCAGATATTAGAAAGAATACCGGTGGTGTAGACGGCTATCTTGGTCTTTACTGACACTGAAACACGAAAGTGTGGGGAGCAAACAGGATTAGATACCCTGGTAGTCCACACTGTAAACGATGATTACTAAATGTCTGGAGTTTATCTCTGGGTGTTAAAGCTAACGCGTTAAGTAGTCCGCCTGGGGAATACGGTCGCAAGACTAAAACTTAAAGAAATTGACGGGGACCCGCACAAGCAGTGGAACATGTGGTTTAATTCGATAGTCCACGAAAAACCTTACCAACTCTTGACATCCTGATTACGAGCATGGAGACATGCTTTTCAATTCGGTTGGATCAGAGACAGGTGATGCATGGCCGTCGTCAGCTCGTGCCGTGAGGTGTTAGGTTAAGTCCTTTAACGAGCGCAACCCTCGTCCTTATTTGCCAACAGGTAATGCTGGGAACTATAAGGAGACCGCTAGCGACAAGCTAGAGGAAGGTGGGGATGATGTCAGGTCATCACGTCCCTTATGAGTTGGGCCACACATGTGTTACAATGGGAGCTACAAAAAGTTGCAAAGGGGTGACCCTGAGCTAATCTTTAAAAGCTCTCTCAGTTCAGATTGCAGGCTGCAACTCGCCTGCATGAAGTTGGAATTGCTAGTAATCGTAGATCAGCACGCTACGGTGAATACGTTCTCGGGTCTTGTACACACTGCCCGTCACACCATGAAAGTTCTTTTCGCCTGAATTATGTGAGCTAACCCGCAAGGGAGGCAGCATAACACGGTGGGGGGGATGATTGGGGTTAAGTCGTAACAAGGTAACAGTAGGGGAACCTGCGGTTGGATTACCTCCTTTAAAGAGAAAACAAAATTAATCTTAGGATTAGTTTTTAATATCTCATATATACAAGTGCCTACCGCCTTTATTATTTTACTCTAGATAACTTACATTTTAAAACAACAAACAAGGACATCATTAGAAATAATGGTGTTTTTTTTGTTTATATTATTGAGCTAACTCGCAAAAAGGATTATAACATGCGGTGTGGAAGTACTTGAGGTCAATTCGCAACAATCTAACAGCAGGATAACTGCGGTTTGATTCAACTTTCCTTTAAAGAGAAAACAAAATTAATCTTAGGATTAGTTTTTAATATCTCATAAATACAAGTGCCTACCGCCTTTATTATTTTGTTCTAGATAACTTGCATTTTAATATTTTAAATAATTTACTCCTTTTTTTGAAGGAGTTTTTTGTTATTTAGGTGTTGCATCCTATATGGTGTTGTGAGGCGAGACCAAATATCACAAGAGATTTTATTAATTATGGATTGCGGGTGAGGCGAGTTTGGCTTCACTTCGCTTAGCTCAAACTTTGTTGTGTTGGGTCTTCACTCCAACACCCGAGGCTATCAAATCTTGATTTACTCTTATTTATTATGGTTTTGATATTATTGGGTAGTTGGGGTGAAGATCCAACACCACAAGAGAATATTTTAATTTTCCAGCCTACACTTTATGCAGGAAGGATTTTGTAAATCCTTCCTCATTGTTCCAAAAAAATTGTCTTAACTACTACTTGTTGTTTTAATATTGTTATTATTCTGAACGATGGGGAAGGGGTTTGAAACCCCTTCCCGCAGAGTTTAATCACTATTTTTGCAAGCGTGTTGGAAACGCCACATTCATAAATTTGTGAAGTCTAAAGTATGGGGTTGTTGCAAATTATGTTGTCTTTTATGAAATTTCTGGCGTCTTCTATGCATTCTGCATCTATTGTGTGTCCCATGCCTTGTATGGAATTGGAATCGTAATCTATGTCAAATTCTCTTAAGATTTTTTCGGTTCTTTCTAAATTGTTGTATGGAACCATGGTGTCTGCTGTTCCGTGACATAAAAATATTTTTGGTTTTGATTGGATTTCTTTTTTTAAAGTGTCTACGGTGTCTGTTAGCATTCCTGAAAATGATAGTACGGCAAGCGGGGCTGGTGTTCTTCTTAAACCTGTGTATAGGGATAGAATTGCTCCTTGTGAAAATCCGCCTAGTATTAGGTTGCTGTTGGTTAGGTTAAATCTTTTGAGTTGCTCGTCTATGAATGTGTTTAGTAATCTTTGTGAGGTTTTGATTTCTTTTAGAATGCTGAATAAATTCATGGTTTTTAGAGAAAACCATTGATAACCGTCGCCTTGCATTTCGCATTTGACTGGTGCGTTGACTGATATTATGGCTGTGTTTGGTAGTAAATCTCGAAATTGCATGCCTAAGCTAAATAAATCTTCGGCGTTAGAAGAATACCCATGTAATAAAATAAATATATTTTTGATTTGTTTTGGTATTAGCTCTAAGTGGGTTAATTTTTTAATATTTGTATTCATTTTTTGTTTGTTCCTAATGTTAAGTTGATTTTTTCGCTTGAAATGTTTAGAAAACTTTTGATTTTTTCTAATGGTGTTAAGACGAAATTGATTGCGTAAGTATTTTTGGTTATGAAGTAAACGGTGTAGTAGGCAAATGGTTTGAAAATTATGCTGTTACTTATTTTATTTTGTTTGCCAAATATTTTTTTAAATATGCTGATTTTTTGTTGTTTGATGATGTTGTTTATTAAGGTTTTTTTTGTTATTTTTTTATTATGGTTATTGTTTCTAAATCTTATTACGGAGTAATTACTTTTGTTTATTAGTGTTGAAATTATTGTATTTATGTCTTGAAAGTCACATAATTCGGAGTTTAAGATTATAAGTTCAAATTTGTTGTCTTCATGTTTGTTTAAGAAATTTAATATCTTTTTTTCATCGTTTTCTGTAAATTCACTAGTGGTAATTTTTTTTGATTTTAGGACTTCGATTATGTCGGAACTATTTTCTCCGATGACTAATGCGTTTTTGGTATTTTTTGGAACATTGTTAAAAATTATTTTTGAATTTATTTTTGGTCTGCTTTTATAATTAATCATGTTTTTATCATTTTCCTTACATTTATGAATATAATGAGGTAATTTTAAAAATAAAGTTTTATGTTGTGATATTTTTTTATTTTAATTAAATTAATTTCTTGAAAAAAATAATAAAGATAATAATGTTTATTTTGTTATTAATATTAAAAAGATTAAAATTATATGAAAACTATTAAAGAAGTACCTTTCAATGTAAAATTGACTTATGTGTTGATTGTTATATTGTTTTTAATGAATATTGTTAGTTGTTGGAAAATTAGAAAAATTAGGCTTTGAGTGGTGATAAGGCGATTGCTGCTTGGACTGATAAAAATGCAGAAACTATTTTGAATTCTGTAAATAAATTTGTTATGCAGCAACAAGAAAAGATGCAAAAACAACAACAAGGTCAAGCTGGTGAAAATATCAAGAAGCTCGGAGTAGAATTGTCTGATATTAAAACTGCTGGTGTTTTAAATCCAAAAGGAAAAATTGAATTGGTTGAATTTTTTGATTATAATTGTCATTATTGTCAAATGTCTGCAAAGAATGTTGAAGAATTATTGAAGACAAGAAGTGATGTTAGAGTTATTTTGAGAGCTATTCCTATTTTGGGTGAGCCTTCTAATTATGCTACTCAAGTTGGAACTGCTGTTTTAATGATGGAACCAGCAAAGTATCCTGTTTTCTATAAAGAAATAATGAGTGGTTCAGCTAGAACTAAAGACAGTGTTGCAAAAGCTGTTGAAGCTTCTGGTTTAAAAATGAGTAAAGTTGAAAAGTTCATGGAAAAAAATCAAGAACAAATTAAAAATATTATAAGTTCTAATGTTGATTTAGCTAAGCAAATTGGTATTAATGGAACTCCAGCATTCATAGTTAATGGTGAATTAATTCCTGGTGCTGTTGATGCAGCAACATTGTCTAGCAAACTTGTTAAATAATTGTTGAAGTTTTATTGAACAGCTAGGTATTTTTTGCTTAGCTGTTTTTTGATATTAGCAACATAGTAAAATCATTATAAAGACAAAATATTGAATAATTATGAATTTAAAAATAGTTGAAGTTCCAAATAAGTTATTAAAACAAAAGTCTAATAGGGTTGAGGCTATTGATAATAAAATTACAACTCTTATTGATAATATGATTGATACTATGTATCAAAGTCATGGAGTGGGATTGTCTGCAGTCCAAATTGGTGAATTACTTAGGGTTGTTGTTGTAGATGCTAGAAAAAATGAAAAAGATGCAAAAACCCCAATGGTATTTATTAATCCTGAAGTTATTTATTTTTCTGAAGAAAAAGAAATTATGCAGGAAGGTTGTTTGTCTGTCCCTGGGCAAAGTGCGGAAATTATGAGAAGTATTGAGGTTGAAATTAAATATCAAGATATTAATTTGGTAGAAAAAACTTTAAAAGCCAATGGTCTTTTGGCTGAATGCTTACAACATGAAATAGATCATACTAATGGAATATTATATATAGATTATCTTTCAAAATTAAAAAGAGATAATATTGTCAAGAAAGTAGAAAAATTTAGAAAAATTAAAAATGATTGATTATGTAAGCAATACACTTGATTATTTAAAAAATACCATAGAAGGATTAAAATCTGGATTTATTGTTGTTAAAGATATAATCGTTTCAATTAGTCATATAATTGGAACAATTGCTGATATTCTCGGTTTTATAGGATTCAGAGTTTTTATTCTTTTGATTACTACGGCTTTTATAACTTGGTTGTTGAATTTTGTATCCCCAATTAGTAGAAAAACTAATTATTTCTTGGCTGTAGCTATAGTTTTATGGATTGGAATAACTGCAAAAATGCCTCTGCAAATTGTTATATTAAAATATATTTTGATAATGTTGTCACCTTTTGTTCTAACTGCTATAGTAAATTTTTTAGTTAAAAATGCTGGAATATATTTAAAAATTGCCAAGAATAAAATATTAGTGGTTTTTGCAAAGATTGGATATGATTTTAGAAAAAAGATTTTTAAGATTAAAAAAGGAGAACAAATTGGAGTGTTGTTTGACTGCGATTTGCCAAGTATTAATGAAATTGAAATCGCTAAAGATAAAATAAAAGAAGTATTTTATGAACCAATTATTTACTGTGATGAAAAAATATCTTTAACAGACAATAATGGTAAAATTGTTTTTCATAATAATTTAAAGAGTGAACAATTTATTAAATCGGCTAGTGATAAAAGTATAAAACTTTTGTGGTTTTGGGGTTTTTCATATAGAGATAATGGAATTGTTGAAAAACTTAGTAAATCTAAGAAAATTAAGCAAAGTAAATTAATAATTGGAAATTCTTATAATAGTCAAATTTTGAATTTTTTACAGTCTAGGTGGAATTGGAAAATTATTTATGGCCGTAATTTAAAGGATTGTAGAAAGTTTGAAGATATTGATGATATTCTTGCAAGTAGATGGCAAAATTTGTTATTGATTAACGATTTTGAAATACAGGACGGATATTTTTTGAAAGAAATGTTTGTTGGTGGCGATTTTCAATGTGTTGTAAATGGATTTGGAACCAATAGCCAATTAGAGTTTAAAAATAAAGTTCTGTTTTTTGACTGTTTAATAAGTTCAAGAGCTGAATTTTATAAATATATTACACATTTAAAAAACTTTATCGTGGATAATAAATATTATCCTAAGGCTATAATTTTGGGTAAAATTATAATTGAAGATAGTTTTAGTTATGCTGATATCTTTAAAGAGTTTAGTGATTATTTTAAAGATAATTCTATATGTATACCGATTTTTCAATGTTCTAATATAGATCTTATAACCCTAAATGTATACCATATTATTAGCTATAATATGGGTAAGATTAATTTAATGTAAAAAATTTTAAAAAAAGATTAAATAAAATTTTTAGTTTTTGCATATTTTTCTGTATTTTCAATGTTTGGTTGGCTATAAAAAAAATTAAAAATATTTCTTGACTAATATAAATTCCAATGCTACAATGTTTGAGGTGAGATTCGGAAACTCCAAAAATTGATATAAAGTAGCAAAGAAATTTGTTGACTTTAAAATTTTTCTGTTTTAGAATAACTCACTAGTTGTTTGTTATTGTGAATTTAATATTAGTACAAAGTATTATATAAGAAAATTTTCGAAAGATAGATTTTGTGATGATTTCTATTGATTAGAAGATTTAGAATAAGTTAGTTTGATATATAGATTTAATTCTATATATAGTCAAATTACTTTGTATACTCTAAAATTAATTCTGACATTTATGTCAGAATGGTTATTAAATAAAAAAGCAAAAGAAGGGCATTTGGTGGATGCCTTGGTGTTGGAAGGCGATGAAAGACGTAATAGACTGCGATAAGTCTCGGGGAACTGTCAATATGTTTTGATCCGAGAATTTCTGAATGGGGAAACCCACCCGCAAGGGTATCTACAACTGAATACATAGGAAGTAGA
>JAQTXT010000115.1 GCA_028688645.1 Rickettsiales bacterium | reverse complement strand
AAATAACTATATCATATCCAACAACACCTAGTTATAAAAAGCTAAAATATTTAGTTCCAATGGAGGTTTATATCAAAATTATATACATTTAAAAAATAAACTATAGAATATATTTATATTTTTTAGAGATTTCGAATGTATTTATCTTTATCAGAAACACAAAGACTTGCTGTTGATAAAATTGCCGAAGGGAAGAATGTTTTTATAACTGGTCCTGCAGGAACTGGTAAATCATTTTTACTGAATTATCTTAAAGATGAATACAAAACAAAAAGCCTTCACATAACTGCATCAACTGGTATTGCTGCAATTAATGTAAGTGGACAAACCCTTCACTCGTGGGCAGGTTTGGGACTTGGAAATTTACCTTTGAATGAGACTTTGAGAAATATTTTATCTACAAAAGGAATACATTTAAGGAAAAAATTAAGAAGTGCAAAAATGCTAGCCATTGATGAAATTTCAATGATATCGGCTGAAATTTTTGATATGCTTAATAATTTATTAAAAGCAGTTAGACAAAATAATTTGCCATTTGGTGGTCTTCAACTTATTTTGTTTGGTGATTTTTTACAATTACCTCCAATAAATAAAGAAAACGGTGAAGTGTTTTTTTGCTTTGAAAGTGAAGCTTGGCAAGAAGCTAAAATTGAGACAATAACCTTAAAAGAGATTTTTAGACAATCGGAAAAAGACTTGGTTAATTTGCTTAATAATTTAAGGTTTGGCGAACTTACGAAATACGACATTGAATTATTAAGGGGCAGATTTAAAAAAGAGGATTTAGATAAAACATTTGAGGCTACAATTTTAGGAACTCATAACATTCAGGTTGAGAAAATTAATCTTTCAAAACTCTGCAATATTAATAATTGTGAAAAAACTTATAAGGCAAAGTTTGAGGGGAAACCAGAAAAAATAGAATTTCTGAAAAGAAATTGTATTGTTCCAGATGTATTGACTTTAAAGATTGGAGCACAAGTAATGATGTTAAAAAATACCTTTGCAAAAGATGGTATTATCAATGGTTCTATTGGAATTATAAGAAGCTTTGATAACAAAAAAGGCTATCCAGTTGTTGAATTTACGAATGGTGCTCTTTTAACAATAACACCAAATGAATGGGCTGTATCAAAATTCAATGAAAATACTGCTCAAGTTGAAGTAGAGGCTATGATGATTCAAATACCATTGGTGTTGGCTTGGGCTATCACAGTTCATAAATCGCAAGGCATGACATTAGAGAAAATAAAATGTAATTTGGGAAGTGCGTTTGCAGAAGGACAGGTTTATGTTGCAATTTCAAGAGTTAAGAGCTTGGAAGGATTGTTTATAGAAAGCTTTAATATAAATAATGTTAAGGTGAATAAGAAAGTGATAGAATTTTATAGGAATTTATGACCGAAATTTTAGAAAGTTTAAATAGAGAACAAAAAGATGCCGTTTTACAAACAGATGGTGCTGTATTAGTGCTAGCTGGAGCTGGTACTGGTAAAACGCGAGTTTTAACTTCTAAAATTGCCTATTTATTGAAAACTGGACAATGTTTTCCATCTGAAATTCTTGCTGTTACCTTTACAAATAAAGCATCAAGAGAAATGCAAGAGAGGGTGGCTAATTTGTTGAAAAAGGATATTTCGCCAATTTGGTTGGGGACTTTTCATGCTATTGCGAATAGGATTTTGAGGCAACATTGTGAATTGGTTGGCTTGACTCCTGATTATAGTATTCTGGATCCTGATGATCAAAGTCGTTTGATAAAGCAAGTTATGGTGGATTTGGAAGTTGATGTAAAAGAATACCCTGTGAAGAATTATATGAATAAAATTAATGAGTGGAAAGATAAAGGGATTACTTGCGATGGAATTTCAAATCTTGCAACGGATTTTCATTATTATCCAGAAATTAAGGATATTTATAGAATTTATCAAGAGAGGTGTAGAAAACTTAATGCTTGCGATTTTGGGGATTTGTTGCTTTTTAATGTTGAAATATTTAAGCAACATAAAGATATTTTGATGTCTTATATTGGAAAGTTTAAGTATGTTTTGGTTGATGAGTATCAAGATACGAATGCAATTCAACATACTTGGCTTAAGATGATTTCTGGATTGGGTTTAAAGGAGCAAGTAAATATTACTTGTGTTGGTGATGATGACCAGTCAATTTATGGCTGGCGAGGAGCGGAAATTGAAAATATTTTGAGATTTGAAAAGGAATTTAAGAATACAAAAATTATTAGGCTTGAAAGAAATTATCGTTCTACTTCAAATATTTTAAATGTTGCATCGGCTGTGATTGCGAATAACAAGGATAGGCATAAAAAGACACTTTGGACTGATGAGAAAAATATTGGTGAAAAGGTTTGTTTGAGTTGTTTTGACAGGGATAGAGAGGAGGCTTATACGATTTCAAGTGAGATTATTGAATCTATTAAGAAAATTGAATATAAAGATATTGCGGTTTTGATTAGAGCTGGCTATCAAACTAGGGTTTTTGAGGAAGTATTTATAGCTCAGTCAATACCTTATAAAATTATTGGCGGTTTTAAGTTTTATGATAGAAAAGAAATTAAGGATTGTATAGCATATTTGAGGTTTGTGAAAAATCATTCAGATTTTTTAGCTTTTGAAAGAATTATAAATGTTCCGCGAAGAGGAATAGGTTCTGTTACTTTGAGTAAAATTATGGAAGAAGTTAAAGGGCAAAAATTTGATATTCTTGAGGTTTGCGAGGGTATGTGTTTTGCAGGACAACTTAAGGGACAAACGGCAGAAAATATTATGCAGTTTGTTAACAAAATTAGAAAATATAGTGAGCAATTATCCGTGAAAGACCATGTAAATCTTACAAAAGATATTATTTATGGTGTGGGTTATGTTGAAAGCTTGCAAGCCGATAAAACAGAAGATTCAAAAGGCGCTATTGAAAATATTAATGAATTTATTAGGGGTTTAGCGGAATTTTCAAGTCTAGGTGAATTTTTGGAATATGTAAGTTTGGTTAATGATAAAACGACATCTGCAAATGACAATTCTGTAAATTTAATGACAATTCATTCTGCAAAGGGACTTGAATTTGATACGGTATTTTTGCCTGGTTGGGAAGAGGGAATTTTTCCAAGTCCACGATCGGTTGATGAAAGAAATGGACTTGAAGAGGAAAGACGACTTGCTTATGTAGCTATCACAAGAGCCAAAAACAGACTCAATATTAGTTATGCTAAAACCAGATATGAATATGGTGAGATGAAAATGATGCAAGCATCTAGATTTATAAAAGAATTGCCAGAAAAAAATCTGGAAATTAGTAATAATATAAATTTTGTTGACGAAGAAGAAAATGAAGAAACCGAATATAGTAAAAGCAGAGTAAGAAAATATAAAAATTATTATAATCCAAATAAATTTTTTATTAATAATGATAAAACTGAATTTGACTATGATGGAAACCCGATTAAAATCAAACAAGAAGAAATTCAAGCAAAATCTAAACCTATAAAGAATCTTGCAAAAAGAGTTATTCATTCAACATTTGGCGAAGGTGTAATTATTAAAAGGGATGGAAGGAGATTAACCATAGCTTTCAAAGATTATGGAGTAAAAACTATTATTGAAGATTTTGTAAAAATTATATAAAAGAGGCTTGCATAAGCAAACCTCTTCTTCGCTGGTGTTGTGTTTGTAGACCCAACACCTCAAAAACAGACCCCTATAATATTTATAAACTATCTCCAAAATCTTCTTTAAATTTTGAAACTAATTTATCTTGCCAATCATTAACAGGAGCCATTTTTCCTAAGAAAAATCTTAAAGTCTTTGGTTCTTCAACAAACTTTAAACCGCCTATTAAATTTCTGTTTTTAAATAACCAAGAAATTCTATCAGCTACAAATTTCATGTGGGACATTGAAAAAACTCTTCTAGGAGCAGCCAATCTTACTAATTCCATTGCAGCGAAATGCTCTGAACCATCTGAATTTCTACTTTCTGCCATAGTTCCTCTTTCCATACCTCTTATACCAGAAACTATAAAAATAGCAGCAGTTAGAGAGGCTGCTTGGTATTGAGATTGTGGTATATGAGAAACAAATCTTTTTGCATCAAGATGTGCTCCTAGTCCACCGCTTGGTAAAACCACAGGAACTTTATTTTTAACTAATTCATCAATTAGAAATTTTATAAATTCTGGACCTTGATTTATCATTTCAAAATCCATAGCCTCCTGTAATCCAACATTGATTGCTTCAACTTCCATTAGACTCATACCGCCGTATGTTATAAAGCCCTCAAATAAAGTACATAATTCTTGCATTCGTTTTAACAATTCTTCATCATTCAAAACTATTACACCACCTCTTGCACTTCCAAGTTTTCTAGCAGAAAAGTAAATAATATCAGAACAATCAGACATAGCTCTTGTAATTTCAGAAATAGTCATATTTTTGCAACTTTCTTCCCTTGTTTTAATAAAAAATAAGTTATCGGTTAACAAACTCGCATCCAAAACCAATTTTATTTCATTTTTTCTGCAAATTTCGCTAACATCTTTTAAATTTTTCAAAGAAAATGGTTGTCCTCCAATTAAGTTAGTTCCAGCTTCCATTCTAACAAAAGCTATATTTTCTGCACCATGATTTTTAATAGACTTTTCAAGCTTATTCAAATCCATATTACCCTTGAACGGAAAATCACTTTCAGCTTTTAAACCTTCATCAATTAAAAGTTCCTCAACTGTTCCGCCGTTAGCTAAAACATGAGCTTTACTTGTAGTAAAATGAAAATTCATTATAACAGTTTGCCCTTGTTTAACAAGAACTCGTGATAAAATATTTTCGCATGCTCTACCTTGATGTGCCGGACATAAAAACTTTTTACCAAAAATTTCTTTTGTAGTTTCATTCAACCTAAAGAAACTTTCAGAACCAGCGTAAGTATCATCAGCTCTCAAAAGTGCAGTTTGTTGCAAATCACTCATAGCATTAACTCCGCTATCAGTCAACATATCTAAAAATACATCTTTATTTTTTAACAAAAATGTATT